>JAFAHI010000707.1 GCA_019237325.1 Verrucomicrobiota bacterium
GACAATTTTCAACCGACGACCGACGGCCACAGCCGTTACCTTGACTTTCACGTGTCGGGTTCGTTGATGCGACCGGAGAGCAACCTTTTTGAAAAGATCATTGGCGACCGCCGCAAGCTCTGGCAACGCCTATTGCACGGCAGCCGAACCACGCCATCCGAAGCGCCTGCTTCGGAGTAACCAACGCCCGACTTCGCCCCGTCGTCTCCGGGAGGCTACGTCGGGCAGGCCGGGAACGCGTCTAAAAATAGCCGATAGCCGGACCATGTTGCTCTCGACCGCTGATTACTGACCCCGCGCCAAGTGTTAGGGGATGCCGAGCTTCTAGGCCGTTTCCGGTAGCCGCCTGCAGGCAACCCATAGATCTGCCATATTGCGAAGCGGCACCCCTCCAGGGCGCTTCCTGCCAATCATCTTTCACTTCTCACCTCTCACTTCTCACCTCTCACTTCTCACACATGCGAATAATCTCCGGCTCTGCTCGTGGTATACCTCTCAGGATTCCGAGTCACGACCTGCGCCCGACGATGGAGATGGTACGCGGAGCGATCTTTTCAGCCCTGGGCGAACGCGTGATCGACGCCCGGGTGCTGGATCTGTTTTCGGGAAGTGGCGCTTTCGGCATCGAGGCCCTAAGCCGCGGGGCAGTCGCAACAACCTTTGTCGATAATCATCCGAAGGCGATCGCTGCTATCAAAGCGAATCTGGAGAAGACGCGCCTCGAGGCTGCGATCGTTCGTTCAGATGTGTTTCGTTTCCTGGAACGAACGGATCAGACATTCCATCTCATCTTCGCTGACCCACCCTATTCGAAACGGCCGAACGACCCTGATCTTGCCGCCAAACTGATCACCTCAATTACGCTCAAGAACCATCTCGTAGATAACGGCCTTCTTGTCCTCGAAAAGACCTCGGGCGACCTGCCGGTGGAATCCCACGGCTGGACCATTATCCGTGATAAAACTTACGGCTCAACCCAAGTCTTGTTCCTAACCGCGAGCCGGACTATTGAGGACACGTGCAAGGCCGACGGAGCCGCGTAGCGGTGAAATATTTGTAGCCCAGGGTGAGTCTGCGAGCCCTGGGTAAATCGTAAAAAAGAGCGTTTAGCGCTGAAGGCGCGTAAGAAAGACGATTGCGAAACGAAGTGAGCGGGAATCGTCAGCGTCACCCGTTCCGTACAAGTCGCTAATTTCTTGTCGCGCGCTTTCAGCGCTATTCGCGTTTTTAATTGGCACACCCTGGGCTCGCGGACTCACCCTGGGCTACAAATATTTCACCGCTACGCGGCTCTAATAGAGCTTCGCTATTTTGATAGGAATCATCTGCGGTTCTAGCCTTTATTCGTGTCCATTCGTGTCCATTCGCGGTTAAGATCTTTATTCGCGGTCATTCGCGGTTAAGATTCGTGTTCTTTCGCGGTTTGGCTTTGGGATGCTTTTATTTCTTTATAATCTGCTGCTGCTTCCTCTCTTATTGCTTTCGCTTCCGTTTTACCTCCGGCGAATGATCCGGCGAGGCGGGTACGCCCGGAACTTCTTTCAGCGGTTTGGCTTTTTTTCAAATCGGTTACGTTCGGAGCTTGGCCAAGGTGAATGGAGTTGGATACGCGCCGTTAGCGTTGGCGAAGTCTTAGTCGCCATTCGATTGATCGAAGAGATACGCCGGCAAGATCCTAGCTTTGCGGCAGTGATCTCAACCACCACTTCGACCGGTTATCAGTTGGCATTGGATCGAGCTCCAGAGGGGAGCCGGGTCATCTATAGCCCAATTGATTTTTATCCGCTCCTACGCCCAATTTGGCGCCTCATCAGACCACAAACGGTTATCCTGATTGACTCCGATCTTTGGCCCAGTTTTTTAGCGGTTGCGTGGCAGGAAAACTCCCCGGTTTTCTTGGCTAATGCGCGGCTTTCGCCCAGGTCAGAAGCCCGGTACCTGCGGTTCCAACGATTAACGAAGCCGCTGTTCTGGGACCGATTGAGCGCGATTCTAAGTCAGGACCCCCACGACGCCCAACGCTGGACTCGCCTCGGCCTGCGGTCAGATCAAGTCATTCTCACCGGCAGCATTAAATACGACACCGCTGATGCCCCGGCCAACTCCCGCTTCGTTGATTGGCTGCAACATCAGGGCATAGACCCGGGCCGTCCCTGCTTGCTCGGCGGCAGCCTCCACGCAGGCGAAGAGGCGCTCTTGGTCCAAGTTTTTCGAAACCTACTGCAAAAATTTCCCAATTTGTTTCTGATCCTGGTTCCTCGTCATTTTGAACGCACCGCGGAAGTTGAGAAAATCTTGCGAGACGTTGCCGTTCCGTATACACGCCGTTCCGAACCGAACTTCCAGGAAAACCGATCTGTACTGATCGTGGACTCCACCGGGGAGCTGAATGATTGGTACCAAACCGCGTCTGTCGTGGTCATCGGCAAGAGCTTTACAGGTGTCGGCGGTCAAAACCCTGTGGAACCACTGCTCGCACGTAAGCCGGTTATTTGCGGGCCGCATATGGAGAATTTTAAGTTCTTAGTTGAAGAACTTGTGAGAGAAAAAGGAATCGTCCAGTTGGCCAACGAGTCGACTCTGACCGCCGCCGTGGAACACCTCCTCATCAATTCGAAAGCCGCTTCCGAACTGGTGGCAAATTCCGACCGTGTATTAGCCCAGCATCGCGGCGCCACTGAGCGGGCAGCCAGATTCATTCTAGAACGCCGGGAGCGCCGGGAACGCACGTGAACGCCGGGAACGGTCATGCGATCACCGGACCCTTCTGCTTCAGGTGCTAACCCTTGTATTCTTGTGACCAACGAGGGCCGGAGCGAATATCCGTTCCGATTGGCTCACCCCTGGTTCCCGGCCATGCCGTGCGATCGCGGCGTTATTTCCACTTGCAGACTCGCCGGTTAATGCCACCGTAACGGCTCTCTTTTTGAGACCCTATCGTCCAGTGGCCTAGGACACCGCCCTTTCACGGCGGTAACACGGGTTCGAATCCCGTTAGGGTCGCTTTTCTGATGCTCGCCGAGAGAAGTCACCTATGAGATCAAGACGTCCGCCGGGGTGACTGGCGACCTATCCCGAGCCGCCGCTTTCGTACCTCAACCTCCTTGCAAGAAAGAACCTACTTTTGTATGCTCCAGGCTCCGGGGTGCTGACTACGGGACGAACGTCAGTCCCACAGCCGGGCGTTGAATTTTTTCCTTCGCTCTGAATACTCCAACTAAGACAAAGGCATCAAGACCGGCATGACATCTAGCGGGAGTGGCTCACCAGTTTACTTAACCCTATTGTTCTAGTATAGATTGAGAAAGCGCTTAAACATCGGACCGGGCGTGATCTCAAAGGAAGCGAACGATCTTTAAATGCACCGCCAGAACTTTTTCTCATGCCCATCAAAGACGGTCCTCGTGAGATTGTTGGAACCCTACCGTTTAAGCGATGATCTGGCCCGCTCAGGAGGTGGCTCTGCTCCGTTAAACCAATTCCGTATGCAATGTCAGCTTCTCAAATAAACGTCTCCAAACCAAGTTACGTTGTTGAGCCGGGCAAATTGCTCCATAGCCATCCTAGGGATCTTTGGGCATATCGCGAGCTGTTTGTATTGCTTGTCAAAAGAGATTTCGTTGCTGCCTACAAACAGACCGCCCTTGGGCCGTTCTGGTTTTTTATTCAGCCATTTATCGCTTCCCTCACCTTCCTTATCGTCTTTAGCCAGATCGCTCGCCTTTCGACCACCGATTTGCCGCCCTTGGTCTTCTACATGTCGGGCATCATCGTTTGGAATTTCTTTTCAAACTGTGTGAGCCAAGTTGCCTATACTTTTTTGCTGAATGCGCCGGTCTTTCGGAAGATTTACTTCCCGCGGCTCATCATGCCTCTAAGCCAGATCGGCACGAACGTGCTTAATTTTATTCCACAGTTGGGCGTCCTCTTCTTACTGATCGGGTTCTACAACTTGAGCGGGAGAGGAATCGCGCTGACCCCCTGGCTGTTTGCATTACCGTTGACCCTTGGATTGATGGCCCTGTTGGCTTTAGGTCTCGGATGTCTAATCGCGGCGGCCACGGTGAAGTACCGGGATCTCACGATCGTGGTAGGCTACATGCTCAACCTTTGGATGTATGGTAGCCTGGTCATTTGTCCGCGCAGCGCGGTTCCGCCCAATTTGAGCTGGCTGGTGACCCTTAACCCGATGGCCAGCTTTGTGGAATGCTATCGCTCCAGCTTGTTCGGCACTGAACATGCCCAAGGCGGACCTCTCATGATCGCAACAGCGATTACTCTCCTCCTAGCCGCGGTTGGCCTCGCGTGCTTCAAAAGAGCCGAAAGAACTTTCACCGACAACATCTGATGCCAGTTGCTATAGAAGCTCACCACATCTCGAAACAATTTTTCCTTGGCGAACGCAACCAACGGACATTTTTTGAAGATGTCTGGTCTAGCACGATCGCCGGAGTGCAACGGTTGGTTCAGCCGGGACGAGCGAACCTAGCAGAACATTCGCGCCCGCGCTTTTGGGCGCTGCGCGATGTCTCCTTCCAGCTGCATCAGGGAGAAACTTTAGCCATTATCGGCGAAAACGGGGCCGGTAAATCTACTTTGCTAAAAATCCTATCTCGCATCACCCAACCCACTATGGGAAAGGCCCGGGTCTTCGGGCGATTAGCCAGTCTCCTTGAAGTAGGAGCCGGCTTCCATCCGGAGTTTTCGGGACGAGACAACATCTACTTGAATGGCACCATGCTAGGTTTCTCTAAGAAAGAGATCCGCCAGAAGTTCGACGAGATCGTTGATTTCTCAGGGCTGGAACAATTCATTGATGTACCGGTTAAAAACTATTCAAGCGGGATGTACATCCGTTTGGCCTTTTCGGTCGCCGCGAATCTCAACCCGGAAATCGTCATTTTGGATGAAGTCATTGCGGTAGGAGACGCTGCGTTCAAAAAGAAATGCTTTGAGCGGGTAGAATCGATCTTCAAGCAGGGCCATACCGTGATCATGGTAAATCACGAGATGGCTCACCTCCGGCGGATGAGCCATCGCTGTCTGTGGCTTCGCCGCGGCCAAGTCGAGATGTTCGGGCCTACCAACGAGGTTGTCACTCATTACGAGCACGAGATGAATGAAGCCGTCGACGATAGGCGGCGACCCGCGGAGCTTGCCGGAACGGCCTAGCGTTTGGGCCTGTCGAGGTGCAATCCGGGAGCTTGGCCGCTGTTTCGCTTAGGCCTGCGTCCGGAGGCCTGCTCGCTCGTGCATTCCGGCTTCCGATGCCATTTAGGCTCGTCAATAATTTCCATATTTTCTACACATTTACATATTGACTATAACGATCTCCCTCTCTTTAGTTAAACGGCATTTCTCCAGGAGGAGGGACACCAATGAGGCACACTGGATGTTGGGCGTTGTTATACATGATGTTTGCCTTCGCTGCTCCACTAGGGGCCGAAGTGAATGATAATGGGGCCGCGATTTCTGCGGCATTAACTAACGGGAAATTAAGCGAAGCTTTGGCACTGATCAGCCAAGCCTTTTCGGCGCTAAAGCCAGACCAGGCGACCGAGGCCAAGACTCTAGTTAAGTCAATCTTGGCTGTCACGCCGATCGATCTCTCCGGAAAAGTCGTCGTCACGGCGATCGAAGCCAATCCGTCATTAGGAGAGGCCATTCTTTCCGCCATTTCGGATACCAGCGAGACTGAAAAACTCGCGATTCTTAACCGGGTGAGTTTCATGGCCAGTCGCCAGCCAGAAAGCTTCAATCTCGTTTCGCAATCTCTTCCGAAGATGCTGGATTCTGCCGACGCGAATGTCTCGGTCTCTGACCGGCTCACGTCTCCGGATTACAATCCAAGCAATCTGCTGAGCGAGACCGGGGTGATGATGTCCCCTAACCGCCCAGACCTTCGACAGGATCGGCGAGAACTGCAGAACGATGAGCAAAATCTCGAGATCGCCGAATTAAAACTCGAGGTTGACCGCCTGGAGCATAAACCAGAGTCGGTAATCGATCAGGACCAGAAGAGGATTGCGGAGATAAAAGTGCAAATCAAGGCGGTTAAGAAAGACATCCGTCAGGACGAGCAGGGGCATTAGATTGACGAGCTCGAAAGTCTTCGGAAAGTTTAGAACGGAGCTGCCTGGAGCGCTATGATCCGAACGTGCTTCGGCCGAAGCGTTCCTAGCAGCTCCAACTAATTAAAGCCCTTCCGGACTCAGCAAACAAAGAGCGAATTACCCAAACGTTTGTTCCCCTTCTGCCCAGTATTTACCGGGCACATCCATCATCACCAAATAGACGCGATCGGCGCCGATTCCGAGGTGTTGGGACATGCATTTGGCCAGCGCGCCCGGAAGTTTCTGGCGACTTGGTTCCGAGATTCCGATACTTCGCAGTTCAAGAAACGCGGCACCATTCGGATCGCTATCGAAAGTCATTTTTGGCGCCGGAGTCCAAGCGACCATAACGTACTTTTCCGGCTTGTTCAGGGTCGTCGCTACAATCTTGGAAGCCTCGGTTAGCAACCGCTTCTGTGCCTCCTCCTCTATCCCTACGTTAGTCTGAATCGATAAATAAGGCATAACTCGTTCTTTAAGCAGAGTCCGTCGAGGTGCAAGAACAAGAAACCAAAACGGTAAACACAACCAAAGTAACCGCGAATGGACACGAATTGAACCGCGAATACACGCGATGAAACAGATCAATCACAGATTGACGCAGATTTCGGTGTCAGGTCGGGAATATTGTGAGGTAAAGGAAAGCGACCCCGACTAGGCGGGGTTATAAAGTTTTAAGTTATAGGTTTCAGGTTTTAGGTTTTAAGTTGGACGCCAGACGTAACTTACAACTTAAAACCTATAACTTAAAACTTATAACCTAAAACCCC
>JAFAHI010000106.1 GCA_019237325.1 Verrucomicrobiota bacterium
GTTCCCTGTGTTCGCATTCGGCGAAAAACAAGATATTGCATTCACTTTGGACGTTTCGCAAACCCATCTATGTTTGCGGCCATGGCTTCAACTCCATCAGAACTACAACGAACGCCGCTGTACGGGGAACATCTGAGGTTACGCGCTAAGTTGATCGCCTTCGGCGGATGGGAAATGCCGGTTTATTACACGAGCATTTTGGAGGAGCACCAGGCTGTCCGCCAGCGTGCCGGCATTTTCGATATTTCGCACATGGGCGAGGTGGAAATCTCGGGGCCGAAAGCGCCGGAGTGGCTGAACTCGATGCTGACAAACAACCTGGACCGGCTCTCTGTCGGAGAAGGCCAATACACCCTGATGTTGAATGATCAGGGAGGCGTAATCGATGACCTAATCGTCTACCGCCGGTCGGAGACAGGCTATTTCCTGGTGGTCAACGCCGCTAAGATCGCGGAGGACGTTTCGTGGCTCCAAGATCATCAGGTAGAAGGGGTTTCGGTTTCAGACCAGAGCCAGTTATTCGCCGCGGTGGCGGTACAAGGGCCCAACGCCGCCAAGGTTTTCCAGACGATCGGAGAACTGCCCACCCGGAACCACATTGAAAAATGCAAGCTGGGGAGCGCTCCAATGTTGGTGGCGCGTACTGGTTACACCGGAGAGGACGGGTTTGAAGCCTTTTTCCCGGCGGAGACCGCGGGAGAGGTCTGGCGTGCTTTTCTCGAATTGGGACAGGCCGAAGGCCTGGCCGCATGCGGTCTGGGAGCTCGCGATACGCTCAGGCTGGAGGCTTGTTACCCTTTGAATGGCTCCGATTTATCCGCGGAGACAACGCCTTTAGAGGCTGGGCTAGGGATCTTTGTCGATTTGAAGAAGACCGGTTTTATCGGACAACAGACTCTGTTGCGCCAGACAGAAGAGGGGCTCACACGGCGCTTAGTCGCAGTAAAATTGCCTCCAAAATCCCCTCCTCCCCGCCCCCACTATTCAATTTGGGTCGAATCCGAGGTGATCGGCGAGCTCACCAGCGGCACCAAATCGCCAACTCTCGGAGTCGGTATCGGCCTGGGCTACGTAAAGATTCCGTTCGCAAAACTGGGACAGACCGTCGAGATCGACGTGCGCGGCCGCAAATTTCCCGCGACTGTGGAAAAAAAACCGCTATACAAGAGAAATGTTAGTGCCTGAGGACTTAAAGTATGCCGAGACCCACGAATGGGTTCGGATCGATAAAACTATTGGTACTGTCGGGATTACAGATCATGCTCAAGCCGAACTGACCGATATTGTTTTTGTCGAATTGCCTAAGGTGGGCGCCAAAGTGACTGCCAAGCAGCAGGCGGCCGTTGTTGAATCGGTTAAAGCAGCGAGCGATATTTACTCTCCCGTTTCCGGTGAGGTTACTGAGGTTAACAGCGAACTGGAAAGTAGTCCGGCACTCGTCAACACCGCGCCTTACGCAGAGGGCTGGCTGTTTAAGGTGCAACTAGAAGAAGGAGTGGACCTTCCTGAGTTAAAAGATGCGGCGGCTTATCGAGCTCAGATCGGAGCAGAATAAAAAAATGACAAATGACAGATTACAAATGACAAATCGCAATTTGTGGCACGGCATAACCGGTAAGCCGTCACGAGCGCTTCTGAGTGTCGACGATACCATTTGTCATCCTGTCATTTGTCATCTGTCATTTTAGTTGCCTATGTCTTGGCTGAATTGGTTGGAGAGCCGGGTTGGTTTTCTTGCGATACCCCGTCTGATCCCGGCGATCGCGCTGCTGAATCTTTTTGTTTACATCCTGTTCCAACTCAATCCTGGATACATCCAGTATCTAACCTTGGAACCCGGCCTGGTTCTGCGGGGACAGGTATGGCGCCTGGTCTCGTATATTTTCATCCCAGACGTATTTCTCGATTCTCGCGGCGTCTCGATCCTTCAGTCGGTTTTCTTTCTGCTTTACGTCTGGTTCATGATCTGGGTGGGCAATGCGCTTGAACATGCCTGGGGAGCGTTTCGGTTAACCTTGTACTACGTCCTGGGAATGGCTGGCGTCACCATCGCCGCCTTCCTCCTCGGAGCCGGTCAGAGCGAAGGGAACAATCTTCCGCTTTTTATCAACGCTTCGTTATTCTTCGCCTTCGCAACCTTGTTTCCGAACGTTCAGGTTTACCTGTTACTGTTCATCCCGGTTAAGGTGAAGTGGCTGGCCATCATTTTCTTACTGCCGATCCTTTATACGTTCCTGACCTCATCCCTTTTGATTAAGGCGGCCCTTATCATTTCGTTATTGAACTACGTTCTTTTCTTTGTGCCGACTGCAGTCTCCAATGCGCGTCACAATCGCGACGTGCAAAAACGACGGCTAAAATTCGCGGCCGGATCGGTGCCGGTTGACGAGCCACTCCACCGCTGCGCGGTTTGTAAACGATCGGAACGAGACGATCCGGAACTAGAGTTTCGGGTGGCCCGAGACGGCGAAGAATATTGCGTCGAGCATTTACCGAAACCAGTGGGGAAGACGTAACGTTTGGCGTTTGGCGTTTGGCGTTCGGCGTTTGGCGTTCGGCGCCGGTAGGGCGAAAATCTCGGCGCGCCCACGGTAGGCCATGTACAAGCGTGTCTGCGCGCCGGATTTGAGCCGTGCGCGTGGGGCGGGTATACGTCGATACCGTTAGCTAGGACGTGTGTTGCGATACGTCATGGCCGAGGCCCTGCTCCACCCCAAACGGCTCAAAACCGGCGCGCATACATCAAGGTTGCAAACAGAGCTCTGGGCGCGCCGAGTTTTTAGCCCTACCACCCTACCGCCCTACCGGAAAAACGCTTGGAATTCCCGGAGCTTCGCCAGGGCCTGGCCGGAGTCGACCAATTGGGCTGCCAGCTGTAGACCTTTTTCCATCCGCGCGGCCAAACCGGCGATCACCAAACCGGCAGCAGCGTTGATCAGGACAAAGTCCCGCTTGGCCCCTCGCTCCGTTCCCGAAAGAATCGCAGTCAGGGTGTTGGCGTTTTGTTCCGCGTCCCCGCCTCTCAATTCATGCAAACTCGGAGTTCGTAAGCCGAGTTGATCGGGAAACAGATGAAAATAGTTAAAGGACGAGTCCTTGACCTCGTGAACGGCGGTCTCACCAAGCGTCGAGATCTCGTCCATACCGGAGCCATTTGGCACTTCTCCATGCACTACCCATGCCCGTTTCCGTCCTAATCTGGCCAAGGCGAGGGCATACTTCTCAAGAATTGTCGGAGAGAAAACTCCGATCAGTTGGTATTCTGGGCGCAACGGATTTAATAGTGGTCCGAGCAAATTAAAGACCGTGGCGACGCCCTTTTCGGCCAGCTTTTTCCGGGCATTGGCGACAGCTCCGAACGCCGGATGAAACAAGGGTGCAAAAAGGAACCCGATCCCGGTTTGTTCCAAAGCGGCAATCATCTTCTGCGGAGAATTTTTTATCGGAACCCCGAGCTTCTCCAATACGTCTGCTCCGCCGGAGCGTGAAGTAATCGCCCGGTTTCCATGTTTCACCACGGCGGCGCCGCCTGCTGCCACGATAAACATGGCGGTAGTGGATACATTGATCAGTTCCAAACGGTCACCGCCGGTGCCGCAAAGATCGATACTCGGTTTCCCATTCAGGTTCGCAGACGGAGTTACCGCCAAATTCAGAAACGCCTCAGCGAAATAGCCTACCTCGTCGCCGCTTTCACCCTTATCTCTGAGCGCAGCCAGAAACTCGGTCTTCTCGTCATCCGGAGATCCGGTATCAGCAAGAAAATTAGCCGCAACCCGGACCTCACTCGAGGTAAGATCGATACCCGCCCGCAGTTGTTCGATCAACTCCTTCAAAACAGCTCAACGCAAACCGATTCACAACCAGATCGCAAAGACCACAAAGATAAATCCTTGTTGGATTTACGAGTGGCGGCTCTGTTGTCTCCGTGACTCATCCGCGAGCATACTAAGAGAAAGCACTAATTTGTCTAGAAGCATGAAGGGCCCAATTCCGACAATGCTTGAAGCGAGCGAGAACGCAGGCAACGGAGGCGAGCAGAGTGTCTTAGTGATCGGCTGCGGTTACCTCGGTGCACAACTTCTCAGAGAGTTCGGGCGGACCAGATGGAAGGCCACAGGAATTACTCTCTCGGAATCATCGGCCGATGCACTGAGGAGTGAGGGGCTGGAAGTTGTGGCCGCAGATCTGCGGACGTCCGATTTGCGCGTTCTAACCAAAAACAATCCATCGGTAGTTATCCACTGCGCCAGTTCCGACAAAGGAGGAGCCGTCGCCTATCGCGAGATCTTTCTCGAAACCATTACGCGACTGATTCAGGACACGACCTTTGAACATTTGATCTTTACCAGCTCCACCTCCGTTTACGCCCAAGCAGATGGCTCGGTGGTCACAGAGACGAATCCCGCAGAACCGGAACGGGAAACGGGAAAAATCCTGAGAGAAACTGAAGAGCTAGTGCTTGCGCATAATGGAACGGTTTTGCGGCTAGCGGGCATCTACGGCCCGGGACGCTGTGTTCCGTTAGAGAAATTGTTTTCCGGAGAAGCCGTTATTGAGGGAGATGGTGAACGTATCATCAACTCGATCCATCGAGATGACGCGGTTTCCGCTCTTTACCTGGCCGCAAGTAACCGGTGCCAGGGCATTTTCAACGTGGCGGACAACGCGCCGGTAACTCAACTCGAGTGGTTCCAATGGGTCTGTGCACGCCTTGGCCGCCCCCTTCCGCCTTTTTCCCCTCGGGATCTGAACCGAAAGCGCGCCTGGACCAGCAAAAGGGTCGGCAACGCTAAGCTCCGTTCATTGGGGTGGTCGCCAGCTTATCCTAGCTTCCGGGACGGAGTAGAGGAGATGATCAACGAGCGAAGGTGAAAGGGCGAACGGGCGATGCGGAAGTTTGGTGGGGCGAGGCTCCCGAACGTCCGAACGATTTAACCGAAGCAAATCGCACAAATCCGTCCGGTTGGCGAGAAAGGACGAAGATCGCGCGGAACCGTGGCCCACGATATACCACGGCTCCGACTTCGCCGACCGTTTATTGGCGTAGGATGGTATGCGATCGAGGCTACGTCGGACAAGTCGGCGCGTTTAATGGCCTAACAATGGTATTAGGCCGGCACCACCAGAAATTTCGTTGCACTGACCCGGAGCCTCGCCCCCCTATGGATCTGCATCGCCCGCTCGCCTACGCTCGTTTCCCTCGCGGCGCAATGGCCAGCACCAACACTCCTCCGAGCAACACTGCTCCACCGATCCCATAGAACGCATAGTCGGATTTTTTTGTCACATCGCTGACTGCGCCAACGATCGTAGGACCGAAGAAGCCAGCCAGGCCACCCAGAGAATTGATCCAAGCAATCCCGGCTGCCGCGTTAGTGCCGGCCAACATGTCGGCCGGGATCGGCCAAAAAATCGGGAACAACGACAATACGCCAATCGTGGATAGGGTCACGCCCGCCATGGTGAACAAGGTGTTCTGGCTAAACGCGCCGACGATGACGAGACCAATACAACCAACTATCGACCCGAAGAAATAATGCCAACGCCGTTCGTTTGCGCGATCCGAACTACGCCCGAAGATCACCATGGCTATCGCGGCGAACCCGTAAGGAATCGCGGACAAAAGTCCGACGTCGAGTGGATCATTGATTCCCGTGTTCTTGATAATCTGCGGCAACCAAAACCCGATTCCGTAAAGACCGAGCGAATTGCAGAAGTAAATCAACGAAAGCACCAACAATTTCGGCTCTACCAGGACGCGAAGCAGTGGCAATCGGTCTTTAACCGCGTTTTCAGCGTCGATACTGGCTTCCAGCAGTTTCTTCTCTGCCTCCGTTAACCAACGAGCAGATCGGATCCCGTTCGGCAGCATGAGCGGTACGCAGACGCCGATGACAATCGCCGGCAAAGCTTCCACCAAGAAAAGCATCTGCCAGCCTTTCAAACTGCCTAACCCGGAGAACTGATGCAGGATCCATCCCGAGAGCGGGTTACCGATCATTCCGGTCACAGCAACCGCCGTCATAAACCAGGCGACGATCTGTGCGCGCCAAGTCGAGGGGAACCAGTAAGTCAGATAAAGAATGATACCTGGGAAGAAGCCCGCCTCGGCAAACCCCAGCAAGAACCGCACGGCATAAAATGAGGCAGCGGAATTTACGAAAAGAGTTGCTCCGGAGATAATTCCCCAAGTGATCATGATGCGCGCAATCCAAAAACGTGCGCCGATCTTTTCCAGCAGCAGATTGCTGGGCACCTCGAAGATCAAATACCCGAAGAAGAAAATGCCAGAAGCAAAGCCGTAAACAGAGTCGCTCAGGGCCAGATCGTTTTGCATCTGCAGCTTAGCGAAGCCCACATTGATACGATCGAGATACGCGGTGATATAACAAATAAAGAGCAGCGGTAACAAACGCAGCGCGACCTTCGTATAGACTCGGTTGGTCGAAACGGGAGCGACTTGAGGGGAAACTGCCATCTAGCGGGGTTAGAGGTTCTAGGTTCTAAGTTTTAGGTTCTAGGTTTCAAGACGGAAGTTGGAAGTTGAATGTCACGCGAAAGGCGCAAAGACGCCAAGATCTGATTTAACCGGCGGAAGGATGGGAGATGGGAGGGCGCGCGTCCTCGCGCGCCGAGATTGGGTCTCGACCACAGCACAGCCGAATGCCTCATCACACCCGTCCGCAGCTTCGAGAAAAAGATCGCGAGGACGCGATCCCTCCCGATATAATTTACCGCGTCTCAGCGATTTTTCGACGGCTCAGGCTTGGTGTTGTCCCACATAAATGCCATCACATCAGCAGATTCATCGACCGCTTTCGCTAACGGTTTACCGCCCCCGTGTCCGGCCTTGGTTTCGATTCGGATCAGGACCGGATTATCGCATCCTTGGGCTGCTTGCAATGTCGCTGCAAACTTGAATGAATGCCCTGGGACCACCCGATCATCATGATCTGCCGTCGTGATTAAGGTGGGAGGATAGCAGGTCCCCGGATGGATGTTGTGCAATGGGGAATATTCAATCAAATATTTGAAGTCTTCCGGGTTATCGGAACTACCGAAATCCGAAATCCAGGCGTAGCCAACGGTGAACTTCTGAAACCGCAGCATATCCATTACCCCAACCCCTGGTACCGCAGCACCAAACAGATCGGGTCGCTGGGTCATGCACGCGCCAATCAGCAGCCCTCCGTTTGATTTCCCGGTAATACTCAGGTGCTTGGCAGTCGTGTATTTGAGGTTAATGAGCGTTTCCGCAGCGGCGATGAAATCATCAAACACGTTTTGCTTGTGTTCTCGCGTCCCAGCGTCATGCCAGGCTTGTCCATACTCGCCACCTCCCCGCAGATTCGGTTGTGCAAAAATTCCGCCTTTTTGCACCCAAGCAAAATAACTCGCTGAGAAAAACGGTTTCATCGACACATCGAACCCGCCGTAACCAGTCAAGTAAACCTGGTTGTTGCCATCCAGCTGGCTGTCCTTTCGCCGAACGATAAACATCGGGACCCGAGTTCCGTCTTTGGAATGATAGAAGATTTGCTCGGTTACGTAATCGTCGGCATTGATGTCGAGAGACGGCTTTCTGAACACCGATCCTTTGCCGGTCTCAACATCGTAGCGGAAGATGGCGGTCGGATAGAGAAACGAGGTAAACGCGTAGAAAAGCTCCGGCCGGTCTTGATCGCCGCTGATACTTTCAACGGAACCGAGTGCCGGCAACGGGACCTCGGTGGATGAATGACCGTCCAGTGAGACCACCTTCACCTGGTTCCTAGCGTCAACCAGATAGTTCAATACCAGCTTACCTCCAACGATGGCAGCATCTTCCAAAAGATCCTTGGCTGCCGGTACCACCTCGTCGCCCTGATTGGCTGTAGGCTTGGTTAGGTCGAAAGAAATGACTTTGCAGGTCGGGGCATCCTTGTTTGTTCGCAGAAACAGTCGCCCCCCGATCACTGCAATCGGCCAATACTTGCCGTCGAACCGGTCAAAAACGGGTTGCGCCTCTCCGTTTAGTTTAGGCTCGCCGTTCTCTCCTAGATCTTTCACGTAGACCGCAGTCTTGTCCTCCTGGTTCTGAGCCACCTGGATGATCAGGTAGCGTCCATCTTTAGAAGTGGACGCATTGACGAACCACTGAGGAGCATCTGTCCTTTGATAGACCAGTACGTCTTCGCTCTGCGGATGACCTAACCGGTGATAATAGATGCCCGGGATACCCAGTTTAGCCAACTTCTGATCGGTCTCGTTGTCGGGCTGCGGGTAACGCGTATAAAAGAAACCTGAGCTGTCCTTACTCCAACCAATATCCGAAAACTTTACCCATTTGATGACGTCCGGAAGCTCTTTTCCGGAGTCGAGGTCTTTTATGTGGATCTCCGTCCAGTCTGAACCGCTGGACTCGAGTCCGTAAGCAAAATATTCTCCGTCATTGCTTAAGTCCTCGATCCCGACTGAAACCGTCCCGTCTTTTGCCAGTTGATTCGGGTCGAGAACGACTTGAGGCGTGTCGGCCAAGTCTTTGACCGTGTAAATCACGCTTTGATTCTGCAGACCGTCGTTCTTGTGGAAGATATACCGGCCGCCTATCCAGTACGGAGTGCTGTAGCGCTCATAGTTCAAAAGCTTGGTCACACGATCGTGAAAATCTTCGCGATCGGGGAGCTTCTCGAGATAAGGCAGACTGAGGTCGTTCTCTTCCTTAACCCAGGCAACCGTCTCAGGAGAATCGGTATTCTCCAGCCATCGATAAGGGTCGGCGACCTTAGTGCCAAAATAATTATCGACCACATCCTGTTTCTTTGCGATCGGGTACTTCAACGGCCCGCCCGTCGCGATTCCCGCCATAGAAATTAGAAGCAAAAGCGCGCGTACCATGCGCGACAACGGAAGCACTAAAAGTGAGAGGTGAGAAGTGATTAGTGAGAAGTGAGAGGGCGAAAGGGCGACACGGCGAAGGGGCGATGCGGCGACGCGGCGAATGGGCGAGGGAGCGACGAATCTAGGTGGATTAGCTTTATCAGTATCGGACCTATGGTCCTAAACCACATAAGTCCCATAGGTCCCATCCATGTTGTGGCCCAGCGTGTGATCCCTCCCATGCGCCGCGTCGCCGTATCGCCGTATCGCCGTATCGCCGCGTCGCCCGCTCGGCTCTCCGCCACGTCGTCCTTTACAACTCCCCCGAAACGCCCCATATTCCCCGCCCTTATGTGGCTGTCGATTTTGATCCCGATCTTGCTCACCATCCTGGTGATTGTCTGCGTACTGCTGACCTTGGTGATCCTCATGCAGCGGCCTCGCAGCGAAGGATTAGGAGCAGCTTTCGGCTCGGGAATGACCGAGAATATCTTCGGGGCGCAAACCACGACAGTCCTGACCAAGGCCACTGTTTACCTCGGTGGAATCTTCTTCGGAGTTACCCTTCTTCTTACGATTTTAATCGCCAGGCAGAGCTCGGAACGAAGGATCGGTCTCCTCGAAAACGAGCTGAAAAATACAAAACCAGCTCCTACCGCGGCGGTGGGGCCAAAAACGAGCGCGGTACCAAGTCCAGCAACCGGTTTGCCGACGCCTACGGCCAACGCTTCCAGCACTCCTGCAGCCGGCGTGACACCAGAGGCGTCCGCGGTCCCGCAAGCGTCAGCAAGCCCGGAAGTGTCGGTAAGTCCGATATCGTCAGCGACGCCTGAAGTGACCACGACTCCGGTCCCGTCTCCGAGCGCCGCTCTGAAGGAAGAGGCTAAGCCCACCGCGACGCCAGCCGCTCAAAATTCTCCGGTCGCCACGCCCTCGGCGACGCCGTAAGAGCGAAACGGCGAACAGGCGAATGGGCGACACGGCGAATGGGCGACACGGCGAGCGGGCGCACCAGCGTGGTGTTTGCGCCTTGGGTAACACAACGACGTCGACCTATGTGACTTATGCGCCGGACGCATTAATGTCCCATGTGTCCCGTGAACAATGGGGAGAGCGCAGTGAACGCCGAGAGCGCAGGCTGATAACCCTTCGCCCATTCGCCGTTTCGCCCATTCGCCCGTTCGCCGTGTCGCCGTCTCACCTCTCACTTTTTCTAGCCGCCGCGCTCGCCATCTGCTCGCTCACGGGCTGCGATTCGCCAGATTCGCGGGCTGACCTCGTGGTTCTGAATGGAGCAGAACCCGAATCGATCGACCCGGCTGAGATTACCGGCCAGCTTGATGGACGCATCGCTTACGCCCTTTTCGAAGGTTTACTGCACTATGACCGTTTTGGGCATCCCCAACCCGGGATTGCACAGTCCTGGGATATTTCGCCGGATCGGCGGACGTATACGTTTCATCTCCGGCCGGAAGCAAAATGGAGCAACGGTGACCACGTTACGGCAAACGACTTTGTGGCCTCCTGGAGGCGAGCGTTATTGCCGGCGACAGCCTCAGAGTACGCCTATATCTTCTTCCCAATTCGGAACGCAGAAGCTTTTAACGAAGGTTCTGTAAAAGACTTTTCCGCGGTTGGTATTAAGGCGCTCGATAGCCAGACGTTGCAGGTCGACCTGGAGAATCCTACCCCCTACTTCCTGGATCTCTGTTGTTACGTGACCTATCTGCCCGTCCATTTGCCGTCCGTCGAGAAGTACGGTGACGACTGGACGAAGCCAGGCAAGCTGGTCAACGACGGACCGTTCCTGCTGAAGGAATGGAAACTGAACTATCGCATGCGGCTCAAAAAGAATCCGAACTTTTGGGACGCCAAGAACGTCCAGCTGGAGACAATCGATATTCTGCCGATCGATAACGCGACAACCGCATACAATTTTTATGCCTCCAAAGTTGCGGATCTGATCCTAGACAAAGGATTAACTCCGCCTTCACTTATTCCGGAATTGAAAGAGCGTCAGGATTTCCATGCCGCTCCGTTCCTGGGCGACTACTTTATCCGTTTCAATGTAACGCGTAAGCCGTTTTCAGATCCCAGGGTACGACAAGCGTTTGCCATGGTTATCGATCGGGAACGCATCGTCCGAAAAATCACTCAAGCGGGCGAACACCCGGCCTACTCGTTTACTCCGCCGGGAACTGCGGACGATTATCAGCCGCCCCGGATGTTCGGATTGGATCCGAATCGAGCCAAGGAACTATTAGCGCAAGCCGGTTATCCGGAAGGAAAAGGGTTTCCAACGGTTTCTTATCTCTACGACAACAAGAAACTGAACGAAGACATCGCGGTCGAGATCCAGAGTATGCTCTCACAAGAGCTCGGCGTTCATGTCGAGCTCGCGAAACAAGAATGGAAAGTCTACCTCAACTCGACGAATCGTCTCGATTACGACTTTTGCCGGTCGAGTTGGATCGGCGACTACAATGATCCTAGTTCGTTTCTTGAATGTTTCGTGACAACCTCCGGCAACAATCGCACGGGCTGGAGCAACCAAACTTATGACGCGCTGCTCACTGCCGCCGCCAAAGAAGCGGATCCACAAGCCCGCCTAAAAATCCTGGCCCAGGCAGAAGACATCTTGCTCAACCAGGGGACCCCGATTTGCCCGCTTTATTTCTACATGGGAATCCAGATTTACGACGGAACGAAATTTGGCGGGATCGAACCGAATCTTCTCGATAATCATCCCTTCCGCGAGATCTATCGCATCAGCGGGGAGAAGAGATAGTGGAGCGGTGCCCGTTCGGCTGAGCTCAGGGTCGAAACCTTCCCGCGGCCGCGGGACGAGGCCGACGCGGTCGGAACCCTGGAGGGGAGCCGCTTTAGAAGGTTGCCCGTAACCTGAGCTGATCGTGCAAACAACCGTCGTATTTCTGAGACGTTGTCTAGCAGGCGGCTCCCGGAAACGTCCCACGGTGCGGTTCGGCTTTATCGTGTTGCATGGTAGTAAACGAAGTGAATCGCGGTGAGTTGTTTGGATATCAGGAGACATTCGCGGGAGCCGCCTCCTCGCACACGCGGACCTGATAAACGCGACGTTTCAAGAATGTGCGTGCAATCGGGGTCCGGGTAAGAGCGGCTTCCCTCCAATGTTTCGGACCGACTCGGCCTCGCAAGCGAGGCAGCGCTCCACGGCTTCGCCGGGGAATAAAAACGACCACGCGCCGGTCATATCGGTGAAGCATTTGTATGAAAGACCACAGTTGCTGTTACCTCATCCCACTGATGATGCTTTTCATTGCTGCATCGGCGTTCGCATCCTCATCTTCGAACGTGATCATCACTGTCGTTCATCCAGAACGATTCACGGATTTTAGGATTCAAGGCCGGACGGAGCAGGAGAGCGCAATGAAGTTCGCAGCCGAAATGATGGAGGCATTGGCGCCGACTGTCGCTCAGCAGGCCCCCAGCAACACTTTGGTGTTGCAGTTCACCGATATCGATTTGGGTGGCCGTTCCAAACCGCAGCTCAACCGCCGTTTTACCAATGTCCGATTTTATAACAATGGTCGTGAACCGGTGAGAATGGATTTCGAGTATACACTCGCCAATGCACGCGGCCGCGTACTCGCCAAGGGCTCGGATTCAGCAACCGATGCATTATATTTGGGCAAATATACGTCCGAGCCCGTTAAACTCCCTTTCCAGGAGTTCTATTTCGAAAAACAGACTTTGATTTCTTGGGTCAAGAGCAAGATCGGCGGGCAGGAGCTCAATCCGACCGTCAGAGAAAAACGTTAGTTCATGGTTTTTGGCAGGTTTTATCGGTAGGGACGAGCTCCTGCTCGTCTGAGTATTGTCGCGGAAAAAAGCGCTGTCCTAAGGCGCGGACGAGCAGGAACTCGTCCTTACCGATGCGGCCCCGGGAGGTTCCGGGGCAGGCAGGTGGCTTTCTGGGTGATCTAGCGTGCTGCCCGAGTAGACCCAGCACTGCTAGGTAGAAGATGCACATACACGCATTTTGAACTTTTCGGGATGGAGGCCCCGGATTGTTCTCAGATTAGTCCGCCTGCCTGGCCCGGAGACTTTCGGAAGGCAGGAGATAGGAGCTAGAATCTAGGAGCTAGGAGTGAGCATCGACGCGGACTGAACGATAGGTTTGCGGAAACAACCTCCTAGCTCCTAGATTCTAGCTCCTAAATTCTTCTCTTTATGCTCGATCACTTCATTGGTGGCCAATGGATACGCGGCCGAGGCCAGCCTTTCTCTTCAACTAACCCAGCAACCGGCGAACAGGTCTTTCCATCCAGAAACGCGGATTCCTTGGAAGTAGTGGCTGCCTTCCAGAGTGCCAAAGGCGCTTTTCAAAAATGGGCCGAAAATCCAGCAGAAGAACGTTTCCAGGTTGCTCGTAAGTTCGCGAGCATCGTCGACCAGCGCCGGGAGGAGTTTGTAACCGCGATCTCGCGTGAGACTGGGAAGCCGCTGTGGGAATCGAATCAAGAGGTAGACACGGTCATAAAGAAGGTCGACTTGAGCATCTCGGCTTACGCTCAACGAACGGGTTACCATGAACAAGAGATGGGTCAGGCACGCTCCGTCTTATCTCATGCCCCACATGGGATCGTCGCCATCCTTGGTCCGTTCAATTTCCCGGCGCATCTGCCGAATGGGCATATCGTTCCGGCGTTGATCGCGGGAAATTGCGCTGTCTTCAAGCCTAGTGAGTTGGCTCCGTTGACCGGAAACCTATTGGCGGATTGCTGGCGCGAAGCGGGTCTTCCTGGCGGTTGCCTAAACCTTCTCCAAGGAAGTCGCTCGACGGCAGAGTTAATTCTCGAACGACCGGAAGTTGCCGGCGTCTTTTTTACGGGAAGCGCAACCACGGGTGTGGCTATCCACCAACGGTTCGCGACCCGGCCGGAGGTGATTCTGGCTTTGGAGATGGGCGGCAACAATCCGATGGTTGTTGTGGAAACGAACGACGCGGTTGCAGCTGCGCGGATCGTGGCTGTGTCGGCGTTTATCAGCGCCGGCCAACGTTGTACCTGTACTCGGCGATTGATCGTGGTCGGCAATGAGATTCTGCCTGAGCTGATTCGGATCACAGAATCGATCGAAGTGGGCGCTCCAAATGATCTTCCCGAGCCCCTCCTAGGGCCGGTCATCACTTCATCAGCCGCCAGCAAAGTCCTAAAAGCGCAGAAAGAGCTGGTGGCCAACGGAGCCAAAATTCTAGTCGAATGCCGGCCGGCAAAAAAAGGAATCCCGTTTCTCAAGCCGGGTATCTTGGATGTAACAGGCGTGGATAACCTACCCGATGAAGAGGTTTTTGGCCCCCTCCTTCAGGTGACCCGGATTTCGGATTTTGATGCCGCCGTCACCGAAGCGAATCGGACTCGGTTTGGCTTAGCGGCAGGGTTAATCGGCGGGACGGAGAAAGATTTTGAGGTCTTTCGCCGCCGCGTTCGAGCGGGAATCATTAATTGGAACCGGCCGACTACAGGGGCCAGCAGTGCAGCACCCTTCGGCGGGGTTGGTCTGTCCGGCAATCATCGTCCCAGTGCGTTCTATGCGGCGGATTATTGCGCCTATCCGGTAGCCACATTGCAGAGTGCGGAGGTGAGCCCGGTTGAGTATCCGGGACTGGGGTCTCAGAAGTGATTGGTGATTAGTTGATTGGCGTCACGGAGGGACTAGATGATCGTAGCCTGGCCCGGCAGTTGCCGGACCAGGACCACCCGCCGCGCGACGAGCCGTCCCGTAGGGTACGGTCTGATTTGGTCTGCGGCGGTTGTTCAAATCCTTCCGTGACAACCATACTACGAGACCCCACCTCACACCGTTCCCTACGGCACGGATCTATTTGGTGCCAATGTCCTGGCAATGAATTGCCAGGCTAGTGCGCCGTGGAAGCGCACATCACCGCAGGTGAAAGTCCTGCATTGTTAAACCGTGAAAGAACAAGAAGTACAGAGTAAGGGCGTCGCTGCGAAGCGGGGTCCGGAGCAACCGAGTACGAGACAACCAGTCCGC
>JAFAHI010000365.1 GCA_019237325.1 Verrucomicrobiota bacterium
TATGGGACTCATGGGACCTATGAACGTCGGTACGCCCATTACGCCCAAACGCCGATACGCGTCTTGGTTCTTGTGTCGCCTCCGAATTTCTGTACCAATTTGCGCGGGCACGAAACTTGGCCGCCTGACTTCGGGTAATAGTGATACTGTGAAAGTCCGTTCCTGATTGAATTTATGAACAGAACTGTAGCGATAGGATGCGGCTGCTTGGCCGCGCTTGCGGTGGTCGGAGGGGTCATCGTGTTGTTTCTTGCCAACGGCTATAACGGACTGGTGCGTGGATCGGCCGAGGTCGACACCAAATGGGCACAGGTCCAGACTCAGTATCAGCGCCGAGCGGACTTGATTCCGAATTTGGTGCATACGGTCGAAGGCGCAGCGAACTTTGAGAAATCGACGCTCACCGATGTGATCAACGCACGGGCGAATGCCACGAAAATCACGATCGATCCTTCGAAGGCGCCGAGTGATCCTCAGCAACTCGCTCAGTTTCAGAAGCTTCAGGATAATCTGTCGAGCAGCCTCGGGCGGCTACTCGCGGTGAGTGAGCGCTACCCTGAATTGAAGGCGAATGGCAATTTTCGTGACCTGCAGGTCCAAATTGAAGGAACCGAGAACCGTATTGCGGTAGCTCGCCAGGACTTCAACAAAGCGGCGCAAACGTACAATGTTCAGGTCCGTTCGTTGCCCACGGCCTTGTATGCTGGTGTGTTTGGGTTCCAAGCCAAGCCATTTTTCCAGGCTGCTGCAGGAGCGGAAGCCGCGCCAAGCGTGTCGTTCCCGTCGTTCAGCCCTTCGGGTACGCCTAAGTGAGAACCGGGTGAGCGGAGTGCTGGAGTATTCGAATGTTGAACACTGTGATCGGTTCCGAATTCCGCCTCACGGTGACCGCGTGGCCAGACTTTCTAACGCGAAAAAACCTTGGGAACGCTCCCTGGTGGGCGTAGCATAGTGGTGACGGCAAGAATCTGCGGAGGACTCTCATGCATCATTGCTTAACAAGTAGCGAGAGGTCCAGTGGTTGGATGAAGACCTCTCGCCGAACATATACAATAGCCCGTGGAGGCCTGCCTCGCTCACGAGGGAGGTTCAATCTATTAGCGCTGTTGGCGCTAGTGTTTTTGCCGATTGCGTCCGCTCTGGCGGTTACTCCCCAGGAACTCCTGGCGCATCCGCCAACCCGCTATTTCAACGATTATGCAGGCGTTGTCTCAGCTTCAGATGCCAATGCGCTAAACACTTCTTTGGTGAACTTCGAGAAGGAGACATCGAACCAGTTTTTGGTTGTCATCTTCCCGCAGTGGCCGGACGACCTCGTGTTTGATGATTATGCCCAGGAGCTTTTTCGAGCGGCCAAAATTGGACAAGCAGGAAAGAGCAACGGCGCATTAGTGCTGGTATCGATTAAAGAACGTAAGTTTCGGATCCACACCGGCTACGGTCTCGAAGGCAGTCTCCCCGACGCGTTGTGTAACCAGATTCGGGAGCAACAATTTGCGCCGCAGTTCCGGGTGGGAAATTACGCCCAAGGATTCAGACAAGGCTTGGCGGCGATGATGGCGGCAACGAAGGGCGAGTACCAAGGGAACGGGAAAACGGTACACCAGCAGAAAGCCCAGTCGGGCGGAGTCGGAGTTGCCGGGGTTATCGTGCTGTTTTTTCTGATCATTTTTATCTGTATCGTCCTGTTCGCGTTTGCGATCATCTTTAATGCCCGCCGGCGCATCGGTGGCTACGGCCCCGGCAGCACAGGGCCACCGCCTGGCGGAGGGGGCTTTTTCTTCGGAGGTCCGGGAAGTGGCGGCGGATTCTCCGATCGCGGAGGTGGAAGCAGCGGAGGCGGCGGAGACGATGGAGGTTTCTCCGGGGGCGGCGGCGACTCGGGTGGCGGCGGCGCCAGTGGAGATTGGTAGTAGGGAAACGCCGGCGATCACGGCGCTCCCGGCGTTCTTGTTTGCAACTTCGGCTGCTTGGCTGACACTTTTTGTTCCGTGGAGGCGGAACCCGGCCGAGAACAACTCGCACGTCCTAAGCCAACCTACTGGCTTACTCGGTTCGTTTTACTGCGGCTTCTCGGGATCGTTTACGCCGTCGCGTTCTTGGTGGCAGCACAGCAGTTGCTGCCCTTGATCGGGAAAGAGGGGTTGTTGCCTTTAGAAAACTTTCTGCCGCGTGTCCAGGCCTACTACGGCTCGACTTGGGACGGCTTTCTTAAGCTACCTTCCCTATTCTGGCTAAACGACTCGGATACGATGCTGGCCCTGTTGCCGTGGATCGGATTTAGCCTGTCCTGCGTGGTCATCGCCGGGTTCGCCAATTCGATCATCATGATCGTCCTGTGGGCGCTCTACATGTCGATCGTCCACGTGGGCCAGGATTGGTATGGATTCGGATGGGAAACCCAAATGCTCGAGACCGGATTCCTGGCCATCTTTCTGGTACCGCTGCTTGATCCGCGACCGTTTCCAAAGGTTGCGCCGCCGATCCTCGTCATCTGGCTGTTTCGGTGGCTGATTTTCAGGATCATGATCGGGTCAGCACTGATCAAGCTGCGCGGCGATCCCTGCTGGAGAGACCTGACCGCTCTTTTCTATTATTTCGAGACCCAGCCAATCCCGAACCCTTTGAGTCGTTGGTTCCACTTCTTGCCGCACGCGGTCCTCCAGGGTGGTGTGTTATGGAACTTCCTGGCTGAGTTAGTCGCGCCCTGGTTTGTCTTTTGGCCGCGAATCGCCCGTCACATTGCCGGTTCGATCATCATTCTTTTCCTGCTAAGCATCGCGGTCAGCGGAAACCTATCGTTTCTCAACTGGTTAACGATTATTCCGGCCCTTGCCTGTTTCGATGATTCGTTTTGGTGGCGCCTGTTTCCGGGTTCATTGAAGAACTTGGCGACAACAGCCAACCAAAACCGGCGGAAGAGCATTGGTGCTCAAGCCGCCGCTATCGGTCTGACTTGCCTGGTTGCGGTTCTGAGTACCCAGCCAGTGATGAATCTGTTGTCTCCTCACCAGATGATGAATACGTCGTTCGACTCCTTCGACTTAGTAAATACCTATGGAGCGTTTGGAACGATCGGCAGGGAGCGATTGAACGTGGTTTTCCAAGGCACCGACTCGGATACGACACTCGGCGCGGTCGACTGGAAGGATTACCTTTACCAGGCCTTACCGGTCGATGTTCATCAAATGCCGGTTCAGGTTGCTCCTTATCAACCGCATCTTGATTGGCAGATGTGGTTCGCGGCGATGGGAACCTACCAGCAATATCCATGGACTTTGCATTTGGTCTGGAAGCTTCTCCACAACGATCCCGTCGCTCTTTCGTTCTTCCGTTACAACCCGTTCTCGGATCATCCGCCCCGATACGTCCGTGCCGTTCTTTACAAATACTCATTTGCACCGCCCGGGAACGCCGACGGCGCATGGTGGACAAGGGACTTTCAGGAAGACTGGCTGCCTCCGCTTTCCGTCGATAATCCGAATTGGAAGAACATCCTCAGCCACTTCGGTTGGACCGATAATCAGCCGGAACAAAAAACCGAGTGACAGCTCCGTAGGAGCGACATCTTTATAGCATCGCGGCCGAAGGTTCCGCACAATGATCAGTACTGCGATCAGCAGGATGTAAAGGAACCCAGCAGGCAATAATGGTTCAAAGTTGTAGGTTATGGGTTGTAGGTTTTAATTTCTGCACTGTAGGGCCGTACCCCGGACGGCCCTACAAACGTTCCCGGATCTATCAACTCGGATACCCAACTTAAAACCTAAAACTTAAAACTTTTAACCTAGAACCGTCTAGTCCGCCGAGGACTTGTAGAGCTCTCTTAACTCTTCTCGCGCTTTTTCAAGGATCGCGGCGACTTTGCCTTCACGCTCGTGATCGCCATCGGCCCATCTCGCGGCCCGGAAAGTCGCTTTGATTAACGACCCGAGCGGCCGGAAAAAAGCGAATGCCTCCGGCCCCATCCATTGGCCCCAATCTCCCCAGCTATCCGCACGTGCCCAGATCCGGTCGACGGTCTCTTTCTCACGTTCCAGTTCCTGAGCACCTTCCGGAGTCAACCGATACACTTTGCGGCCTTCTTGCGCCTCGGATACGACGAGGCCTTCATCTTCCAATTGTTGGAGGGTCGGGTAAACAGTACCGGCGCTCGCTTTGTACAAACCACCGGAGCGTTCAGTTAATTCTTTGATTAGCTGATACCCGTGTTTGGGAGAATCCTTGAGCAGCGAAAGGATCGCTAGACGGACTTCGCCGAACTCAAAAAATCGGGCACGTGGACCGCCGGGCATACCGGACCACGGATCTTCCCAACCTCGCCAACGATGCCAGTGCCCCCAATGGCCTCGATGGCCCCGATTGTAATCGCGCGGCTCATCCTCTCGAGAAGGCCGGCAATGACGGCGTTCGTAGTAGTAGTGACGTGATGGATCACCCGCGAATGCAGCCCTAAAGGGCCCATATAATAAGAAATTGCGTAAGTCTCGAATATTCATGATAGAGGTATATATCGTACGATATATAGGACTGTGTGTCGTCCGTTGTCAAATCTTGGGTAAAAACTAGTTCGGTGTACGGTTACGAATGGGACTTATGAGACCTATGCGGCCTATGGGACTGCAACGCCTAGACGCACAATGCTCCGTCACGTAAGTCCTATGGTCCCATAGAGCCCGTCGAGCCGTAGGCTTGGCGAAGGCGGATCCTATCCGTGACCGCACACCTGACGGATGCCGCTTCTCAGCTCCCGCCTGCCGCTCGCTAGACGCTGATCACGACTTTCCCAAAATGCGCGCCAATTTCCAGATGCCGGAAAGCATCCGGTGACTCAGCAAACGGGAAAACGCGATCGATCACCGGCTTGATCCGGTTCTGCGACAACGCGCGATTCATCTCTTCGAACATCTCGCGGCTGCCCACGTATACCCCAAATACGTTCAAAATCTTCGGCACGATGGAAAAGATCTCCGTGGTGGCTTCTCTGCCGGATAAGATGCCGATTAGTCCGATGTTCCCGCCGAACCGGCAGGCGCGCACGGATTGCTGGAACGTTCCGGCTCCACCCACCTCAACCACGTGATCAACACCATCAACACCAGATAAGCGCACAGCCTCCTTACCCCACTCCGGAGTCGAACGATAATTGATCACCTCATCGGCTCCGAGCTGGCGAGCCCGTTTCAGTTTTTCGTCACTACTGGAGGTTACGATCGCTTTGGCGCCGGCTGCCTTGGCAAGCTGCAGACCAAAGATTGAAACGCCCCCCGTCCCGAGAAGCAAAACGGTATCGCCTGCCGTCAATCGGCCACGCACAACGAGCGACTGCCAAGCAGTGAGGGCAGCACAAGGTAGAGTTGCCCCGTCTTCGAAAGAATAGAGCTCTGGCAAAGGAAGCAGGCCCTCTTGATCAAATAAAACCTCCTCCGCCAGCACACCGTCAATGGCGCCTCCGAGCGCGCTGCGATGGTATTCCGCTTTAAACCGTCCACCCAGCCAGGCTTGGAAAAAACAACCCACGACGCGATCACCGGGCTTGAATCGAGAAACCCCAGCGCCAACAGCTAGGACTTCACCTGCTCCGTCGGAACACGGGATTCGGCCCACCTGCGGCTTCCGGTCGTACTGTCCTCGTACAACGATCAAGTCGCGATAGTTTAGAGAGACTGCCCGAATCCGCACCAGGACCTGCCCAGCACCAGGACTCAGATTTGGTCGGTCCACCAGACTTAGTCCATTGGGATCGCCGTATGTTTTGATTTCAAATGCTTTCATTGGTTTAAAATCAGATCGAACCGAAGCTCTCTGCTTTCGCGACCCCAGACAAGCTGGGTCTTCTCTTCGGTCTGTTCGAATCCGAGTGACCGATAAATCGCAATCGCCCGCTCAAGTCCATCCACCGTCCAAAGGAATACCTTCTTGAACCCGGCTCCGCGGCAGTACCGGACAGAATCTTCTGTCAGCCATCGGCCAAGACCGGATCCCCGCACCGATCTGTCCGCAAAAAGAAGCCTGAGCTGGGCAACCTCATCCGGTAACTCGCGAATAAAAACGGATCCCACGACGACCCCGTCCTTTTTGGCAAGCCACGCTTTTGAACGCCCTGGGCTGGGGTTCAGTATAAAATCGCACGCGATCTGAGCGCAGTAAGCCTCATGAACCGGACTGAACCCGTAATCGTGGAAATTTTGGATCCCGTGAATTTCGATCAGGCGACCGAGATCACCGGGTTCGAAGACGTGGCTGATCGAAATGCCGGCATCCAGAAGCTTCTGAGGGACCGATCGAGTCATATTCAAAAGCAATCAGTAATCAGTGTGTCAGTAATCATTGTCCAGTTAAACCCGACAAGTGGCGGGTCACCGGCAAACCTCTACTGATCATCGACTTACAGATTACTAGCCTTTGCAGCCGGTCCGTCTTTCCCCACTACACACGCTCATCCCTACACAATGGCCCGCACCACTCCTCCATCGACTCGTAAGGCTGACCCATTCGTGCCGGAGGCCAATGGACTGCACACGTAGAGGACCATATTGGCAATCTCCTCGGTTGACTCGAACCGTTTTAAAAGGCTCGTTGGCCGAACCTTCTCGAAGAATATCTGCTCAAATTCTTCGACGGATTGGTTCTGCTGTTTAGCCAGGTTAGTCACAAAATCAGTGACCCCCTCAGACGCGGTCGGTCCCGGAAGAACGCTATTAACGGTTACGCCGGTACCCACCGTCAATTCTGCCAGGCCGCGAGCAATCGCCAATTGCGCCGTCTTTGTCATGCCGTAGTGGATCATTTCCGCCGGAATCTGCAGAGCCGATTCGCTGGAGATAAAAACGATGCGGCCCCAGTCACTCTTCAGCATTCTCGGTAAGTAACCGCGAGACAAACGAACCCCGCTAAGGATGTTTACCTCAAAGAACCGTCTCCAATCCTCATCCGTGATTGCAGTGAACTCTTTCGGTTCGAAGATCGAGAGGTTATTAACTAAGATATGAATTTCCGGATAGCGTTTCAGCAGTTCATCAGCAACCGGCGCTTGCCCCAGATCGCCGGCAAAGCCTTCTACCTGGGCATCCGGAAACTTCTTTTTTATTGTAGTGACGGCGATATCGACGCGTTCCTGGGTCCGGCCGTTGACTAGGACTTGCGCGCCTTCGCGCGCAAGTCCTTGGGCAATAGCGAAACCTATTCCCGCTGTGGAGCCGGTAACCAGAGCCGATTTCCCGGCAAGGTGGAGATCCATAGTGGTGGTTCCTAACGATTCTCTTATTCGACCACCAGTTTTACATCGATGTTACCGCGCGTCGCGTTCGAGTAAGGACAAACCTGATGCGCTGCTTCTACCAGTTTCTCGGCGGCCGCGGGATCAACGCCGGGCAATTGGCAGTGCAGCTCCGCACTTAAAGCAAACCCACCAGCATCGGTTTTTCCAATCGTAACATGGGAAGTTACTTTTACTTCGCCCACGTTTACTTTCTCCTTTGCCGTGATGACTCGGAGTGCTTGACCAAAACAAGACGCGTACCCCAAGGCAAATAATTGCTCTGGATTTGTGGTGCCTGGCTTACCTGGCCCTCCCATTTCTTTGGGCAGAGCGAAATTTACCTCTACGTTCCCGTCCGACGTTTCTCCAAATCCTTCGCGACCTGAAACCACGGTTGCCACTGCGGTATATAATGGTTGGAATGACATGATAGCTGATTCCTGTTGGTAGTTTTTTGCTACGTTCTTGTTGGGAAAGCGATTCCCGACAAGAGTCAGGCTAGCCAACTTGTGATGGGTAACAACCCCTAAACTGCGGCCGGAGCGATATGCAGGCCAAGCAAACGATAGGCGCCGGATTTCAGACGATCCAGGACCCGAATATCGTTGGCGATCTTAGCCTCTTGAACCAGGCCCACGATATAGGTGTGCAATTCGTCGGCTAAAGCTCTGGGATCAGCGGCGGAAATATCTCCGCGCTCTATCGCTTCGCGGATCGTATTTTCTAAGTAGGTCCGTTTCCCCTCACTGATCTTTTGGGCCATCAAGCGGATACTCTCATCTTGAGTGCTTAGCTCGCAACCAAGCGACACGAAAGGACAGCCCAAGAGCCGGCCGTATCTCTGAGATCGATCAGTTTGAGTCTGACGCACATGATTGAAGTAGTCACCCAGCCGATCGAGCGGCGCCTTCTCAGCAGAGAAAATTCGGTCCAACGTCTCCTGCAAGCTGGCCCAATGATATTCATAGGCTGCGACCGTCAACTCCGACTTAGAACGGAAAAAATGGTAAAAACTCCCCTTTTTTACTCCGGACTGCTCGCAAATTTGGTCAACTCCCACCGAACCGTAGCTTTGTTGGGAGATTAATTCGTGAGCGGTCCGCAACAGCTTTAGCTTGGACTCGCACTGCCTCATGAACCCAGTAAAGTACTTAACCGATCGGTCAAGATCAAGCGCTTTGTGCGCCACCGTGGAGCGTTGCCTCGCTTGCGAGGCCGATGCGGTCGGCACCCGTGGAGCGCATCTTTCGGCGGATGCACTCGACGTCGCGGCTCCATAGGAGCCAAATCTTTATAGCAAGTCGAACCCAAGAAGCGTGCCAGCTCCGTAGGAGCGACATCTTGGGGACATTGATAGCCAGTACGAATACAGCATAAAGATGCCGCTCCTAGCGGAGCTGATGCGTATACATTACGCCGTGGCTATAAAGATTCCGCTCCTACGGAGCTCGTAACGGCCCCTTGCTCCCGCTCATTTTCACGTTCTTCTGGAGGCACTGGATTCTCGTTCCTTCGTAAACTATAGAGGATAGATCAGTAAGTCATGATCGCCGGCTTTATTATTTGTGTCCTGGTCGGGTACCAACTGCTCGATACAATCGCCCTGCTCCTGAATCTGCGCTCACTAAAACAGGAAGTGCCAGCGGAGTTCGCTGGAGTCTACGACAAGTCAGAATACCGGCGTTCACAGCAGTATAGCCGCGCTAAAGCACATCTGGAGATGATTAGCTCGACCGTGATGTTAGCGGCCCTCCTCCTATTTTGGGGGCTCAATGGATTTGAGCGGCTCGATCTCTGGCTCCGCGGATTTGGCTGGCATCCTTTCTGGACCGGAATCCTTTATGTCGCCGTTTTGGCCGCTGCACGCGAGTTGCTTGAACTACCCATTGAATTGTATCGGACATTTGTAGTCGAAACCCGCTTTGGGTTTAACCGCACCAGCTGGCATACGTTCCTTCTGGATCACCTCAAGAATTGGGGGATCGCCGGCGTCATCCTGTTCGGATTCTTAGCGCTCGTGCTCGGTCTGTTGCAGAGTTTCGGCATACAGATTTGGCCTGTTGCCTGGCTGGTCACCGGCGCGATTTCGATTCTGCTAACCTATTTAGCGCCCACCATCATTTTGCCGCTCTTCTTCAAATTCCAGCCCTTGCCGCCCGGTGAACTCAGGGATGCGGTTACCGGCTATTGCGAGCGGCAGAACTTTTCGCTTCGCGACCTGTTGGTCATTGACGGTTCGCGGCGCAGCAGTAAAGCAAACGCCTTTTTCACCGGTTTTGGTCAAAACAAACGCGTCGCCCTGTACGACACGCTCATCAACAATCATCCCGTGCCGGAACTGGTCGCCGTGCTGGCACATGAGGTCGGCCATTACAAAAAGCAGCACGTCCTACAGCAGTTTATCCTCGCCCAAGCGAGTTTGTTTCTAGCGTTTTTACTGGCGTCGTTTTGTATTACCTGGCCCGCTCTATTTGCAGCGTTCGGCGTAACCCACATTTCTTACTACGCCGGGTTAGTTCTTTTTTCCCTTCTGATTCAGCCGCTGGGGATCTTGTTCGGAATCGCCACGTACGCCTGGAGCCGTCACCACGAATACGAAGCCGACCGTTTTGCCGCGGAGACGACCGGGGATTCTTCTCATTTAGTGGAGGCCCTGATCCGGCTCAGCAAAGACACCCTGCATAATCTCACTCCTCACCCATTGCTGGTTGGCCTGCGGTTTACGCATCCTCCTGTTCCGGATCGCGTGCGGGCACTTCGCGCGCTGAGTATCCCGGCGACCCATCGATAAGGTTTCTTAATCGTCCTCGTACTCGTCGTCGTCCTCGTCCTCGATTTGGGCAGCGTGTGGTACGTGCGTTGCTGTTCCGGATGTCCAAGCGCGCGTTTGTCTTCGAACTCGGCTCGCGGTCACGACCCCGACCCATCGATTCGTTAAAGAACGACACTAGGCCTCCGGAAACGCCGTCCATGGAACCCGCCCAAAATCGAGGACGAGGACGACGACGAGGACGAGTACGATTGGTTTTCGGGCTGCGGACACTTCTGGGTCGCTACAAGGTCCAGATGGCTCGCGAGCGGTGGGGGGAGTGCCAGGGGGGAGAGTTGAACTCCCGACCAAGGGCTTATGAGTCCCCTGCTCTACCACTGAGCTACCCTGGCAAAGGCCGCGATTGCGGAGGAGGCGAAAAGTAAAGCAGTTAGCCCCGGATTCAAGTCTCTTTGTTGCTACTCCTTTT
>JAFAHI010000366.1 GCA_019237325.1 Verrucomicrobiota bacterium
CTTGACGGACTCAGAAAGGCGGCAGATTGACGAAAAAGTGCGCCATGCCGCTTATCACATCATCGCGGGGAAAGGCGCCACCTACTATGGGATTGGCAGCGCCGTGGCGCGTCTTGTGGACGTGCTGCTGCATGACCAGCGAGCAATACTCACGATCTGTAGCCGGATACAGGATATACCCGGATGCGAAGGCGTGACGCTGGGTCTCCCACATCTGGTTGGCGCTCAAGGGGCGTTAAGCACGATCCCGTTGCCGCTGGACGCCAATGAGCAGCAAGGTCTGCAACGGAGCGCCTCCATTCTCGGTGATGCCATAGCGCTTCTGAAACTCGAATAGGCCGGACCTTCCCCAGGATGTGATTCCCCTATTTTCGCCTATCCGAAAATTGTTAGCCTTCGCAAGAACGCTCGCCATTTGGATCTCCGAAGGTCGCGCAGTTCTGCCCGTCGAAGAATTTCTCCGACCAACAAGGGATAGTCAGAGACAGTTTTGATGTGATATATGGCAATTCGCCTATTCATAATGCCTTCGGTGATCGGTTCTTCTCAGTCCCGGTTGAGAAACAGTGCAGAAAGAGCATGACCTCCCCTATTAAATTAACTTCAGGCCGAGTTTCACGTTCGAGAAGTGAAACTACTTCATCCGTGTCCTGAATTCGCTTCACCTGGCCCATACCAATTGGACGTTCTCCTTCTTCAAGCGAAAAGGATCTCGCCCGTATCCGTGTCGAGCGAAAAGAAAAACATTCCCGTTTCCATTTCCCGCTGACGGTGATTTATCAACCGCTCCTGGGCCGCGGTTTCAAATTCGACGCGGAACTTGCCCGTCCACATTTTTCCGTTTCGTTCGGCGATCTCTAACATCCAGAGATCGGTAATTCCCGGCACACATGATTCGTTAGTATCGGGCAGCGCACGATTAGTATTTTCTATCAACGTCGCGGTAAGCCAATCCTCAAAATGATGATCCTCACGACGGGACGCGACTTCGGGGATGGTCATTGCTCTAGGAAAAATTAAGTACATTCGTTTTCCTTGGTTAACATGGTTAACACCAATAATCGCGTGAAACACGCGGGATGCCAGTCTCCGAATGGCCGCTTTCTTTGTACCTCGAATGAGTAATTTCGCGGCCTACCTACCGTGCAGACAGGTCAACTGGCCTTAGAAACCACCATAGCGGATTTAACATCCTCTACTCATTGTAGCTCGTATATCAGAGCTCGTGCCCCTTGGCCTAGGAAACATGAGCAATTGATCGGAGTTCCGGAGCGCGTCCCTTCATCTCAGCTTCCGAAATACCTCCTAAACCCAGGATTTGACGGTGGCTGATAGAACTCCCAGTATTTGTCGGCAGCCTGAATGTTGAGATCGGGTTTCGTGCTGAACGTTTTTAACGAGGGTGCCGATGAACAAACATAGAGTTTCCCTTTGTAAATCAAAAATTGATTAGGATCGATGTCGGCGACTTTATCTTTGCTCATGCTATTGGCGCAGAAACTTCCGTATTGCGGCACGTACTTAGCCGGAGCGTTGTCGAATTCGGCTTTATCTTCTCCCGACGCGAAGTGGTAAATCGCGCCCGCATATTTGCTGGAATACTTGGGGTTTCCTTTAACCGGCCGGTTTTGCTTGAAGTAAGCGACCGGATCGTATCCCTTTAGAATCACCCCGTTTTTGTCCACATTCAGCAATGGGCGTTTTTTGTCGGCTCGCGTTTTTCCCTGAACCACTGTATCTGCCTGCGCTACGAGTACCTTATCTTTTACCACAACGCTATTTACGGAATTTGGTCCCTGTTGACCTGCCGCAGGTGATCCACTTGACCTCGCGTTTATGAAGACCTCAGCAATCAATACCGCTGCCAACGAGTATGGAAGCTTTTTCATACTTAACTCTGAAGCTAGTAAATGCAGTTGCAATAGTTTCCTTTTTCCGTAACAGCTTCCGCCGGAAATCCTGGAATTAGAGGTACCTCAGAAACTTGACCGAAGACCCAAATACAGAATTCGGGTTAGATATCCTGCAAAATTCGACGTATTGCTTCGAGTTCTTTCTGCGAGTCCTTTAGCAACACCTCGAGTCCGTCTCGGATGTCGCCTCGTAACTTGCTAAGCCCGTCTCGCAATGCCATGATCTCTCTCGCATGCTCGGCCATATGCTGGCGTAAGCTTACCATCTCCGTCAACTGACCCCTTAAATCAGTCTCGTGTTGGTCTATCTTTTCCTTTAACTCGTTGAACTCTTCTGGTGTCATGCGCTCGATAGATGATTTTCTCTCAGAATTTAAGAAGCGCCCCGATGGAAACTACATTCTCGTCAAATGAGCGGGTCGAGGGATTGACGACGCCATCCAACCCATTGCGGCCCGCGTAGAACGAGTACGCCAGGTTGGCGCTGAAATGCGGATTGAACGAGTAGTCGAAACCGGCGGAGATAGTATATTCATAATCATCACGCCGCGAACTGGGCAGATTTCCGCTTGTATAATCGGACGACAGAATGCTTCCGATAAGATCAAGAGTCAGTCGTTCGTTCCATTTGTGGTGATAGCTCAATTCATAAGTGCTGTCGAAATAGGGAATATTCCCAAGTTGTGAAACGAACATCCACTGTTTGTATTTAAAAGTAACTGTATCCCTGGATGTGACCGTGGCGGTTATGTTTGCTTCTCCATAATAATACACCGGATGCTTGTCGGTCACCGGGGTAATGTGAGAAGCAGTGTCCTGCGGATAACTTCGGAAATCGGGACCGCAATGAATATTTACGTCGAGCCATTTCCAAGGCTTGCCCTCGATCCCGAGCAACGCACGCTGATAATTGCTGGATGAACTATACCGGGAAAAGCTGAATTGTTCTTGATACTGATGACCATAACGGTAGCCCAGCGTGATGGCCAGCTGCGGCTCGACGCGATAGCCGAAATCAACACCCCCGTTGACATCATACCGATTCGCGTAATTCAAGTAGCCGGTGATATTATGCAACTGGGTCATCATATCATAGTAGAGCAAGGATGCGACCGGACTGACAAACCAGTTGTCGTAGTCGTATTCGCAAGAAAACGAGGCGTTGCCATTAACTTGTTCTCGGTGCTCACGAGGCGTGGTGGCGGAATAGGCATTCAA
>JAFAHI010000424.1 GCA_019237325.1 Verrucomicrobiota bacterium
CGGCCTGGCTGATACCCAGCGTTAGCGCTTTGGAGCGTCGCCAAGGTGGCGGCCAGCTCAACGGCCTTGCCGCCGGTGCGAATGTCTTAACCGTCAATTTCACGCCTCCAGTCGAACAAGAAAAATATCTGATCTATGGCAAGGATCGGTACGTGGTTCGGAACGACCACGTAACCGAGATTGTCCGTCAAGCTGGGCTGGAACGGGCGCAATCAGTGTTCGCAGAAGATTTCCGGTAGGGATGAGCTCCTGCTCATCCGCATTGCCTTGCTTTTGCGGACTTGCGATGCTCCGGTAGTGCGGATGAGCAGGAGCTCATCCCTACCGGAAATCTAAAGATGAAAAAGCCACTTTTGCTCTGCTGTGTGCTCCTGGTGGCGAAGTGGGTTTTGGCTGGAGAAACCGAGACCATCCAGGGGCCGACTCCGATTACGGCCAGCCCGACGCCGGATCCGAGCTGGAGCTTTGAGGCAACCACAAGCTATACCAGTGGTGCTCGCATCATGAAGGCGGGTTACTTTGGCTCCCAGGCGGTAGTCGAATATGAATTGCAGGTTTATAAGGACATCAAATTATTTCAGAACTATTTCCTGCAGCTCGGATTCGATCTGGAGCGATTCAACTTTTCGCGGTCGAATAGCTTCTTTCCTTACGCCATGACGAGTCTTGCAGGCGAATTAGTCTTCGCCTACTGGGACGGCGACGACTTTTATCCCGTTTTGAGGTTTGAGCCGGGTCTCTACTACACCCGGGCCTACATCACCAAAAACTCGTTCGATGTACCGATTCGGTTTACTCCCGGGCTTAAGCTGAATGACAATCTTTATGTAATTGGTGGGTTCAGCCTCGATGTTTATTCGAACCCGATCGTCTTTCCCGTTGCCGGGGTTAACTGGAAGATCAACGATCAATGGAACTTGCGAGCCGTCTTTCCGCGCCCCCGTTTTAGCTACATACCGAATAAGAAATGGGAGTTCTTTGTGCAGGGGGACTTGAATGGCGACAGCTTTCGCAACGGACCGACCAATTATCGCTTCACTAATAACGCCGTCTTACAGTATTATTATTACCGCGCGGGGCTTGGATTTAACTACGAACCCGTAAAAGGATTTGAGATTGAAGCGGTCGCAGGCTGGAGCTTCAAGTCGGAATACGACTATATTCGCGCCGGCCCTATTTACGATGTTAAACCAGCGCCGTACGTCTGGCTAGACTTGAAGTGGACGGTGTTCTGATGGCCTGAAATCGTACTCGTCGTCGTCCTCGTCCTCGGAGTTTGGTGAGACTGAGCGGTGTTCTGTACCGAGCTCACGACGCAAACGGCCGTACGCAACCCGGCACATAAGTCCCATGCGTCCCATAGGTCCCATCCGTTCGCAGCGCCGCACGCGTTGCACCCCGGGAGCGCGTTGGTAGGCCCGTGACCCCGAATCGAGGACGAGGACGACGACGAGGACGAGTACGACGTGCTGGCTCCTGACGCCCCCCTCTTTCCGGTTGCACGACTACCAGAAACGAGGCGATAGGATACCAATGAAATATCGTCGACTCGGCAGTGCTGGTGTTAAGGTCAGCGAGCTTTCCTTTGGCTCTTGGGTCACGTTTGGTGACCAGATCGGAGACGACGTGGCGGAGTCGTTGATGATCAAAGCCTACGAGGGGGGCATCAATTTCTTCGATAACGCGGAAGGCTACGCTCGCGGGAAATCCGAGTTGGTGATGGGCAACATTTTGAAGAAGCTCGGTTGGCCTCGGGATACCTGGCTGGTCTCAAGCAAAGTCTATTTCGGTTCTGCTCAACAACCCAGACCGAATCAGACTGGTCTTAGCCGCAAACATGTCTTCGAAGCTTGCCACGCGGCCTTGCAGCGGCTCCAAGTCGATTATCTGGATCTCTTCTTTTGTCATCGGCCGGACCCGGAAACTCCGATCGAGGAGACGGTGCGAGTGATGTCGGACCTAGTCACACAAGGAAAGGTGCTTTACTGGGGCACAAGTGTCTGGAGCGCTTATCAAATCATGCAGGCCTATGGTATCGCCCGAGAGCACAATCTCGTGCCCCCGACTATGGAGCAGCCTTACTACAACCTGCTACAGCGCGATAAGGTCGAGTTGGACTATAGCAGTCTCTACCAAGGGATCGGGCTTGGAACTACCATCTGGTCGCCATTAGCGAGCGGTTTATTGACCGGCAAATACAACGACGGACTGCCGAAGGATGCGCGGATGGGATTGGAAAGCTACGGCTGGCTACGTGACTGGGTGATCAAGCCGGAACGGTTAGAGAGAGTTCGAAACTATTGCAAGTTCGCCGGGAAACTCGGCCTATCACCCTCGGTTCTCGCGATCGCTTGGTGCCTCAAAAATCCGAATGTCAGTACCGTCATCCTGGGGGCATCTAAGGTTGCGCAACTCGAAGAGAATTTGAAAGCGACTGCCGCCGCCGAACAACTGACGCCCGACATCTTGGTTGAACTTGATGAAATCCTGGGTTCAAAACCAAAGGACCCGTCTAATGCGGATAATCATTAAAACGCCGGGAACGCCGGCATCGCTCCGGCGGCTGCCGGACCGGGAACGGTTCACTCTCTCATTTCTGATATGCCGGCAAAAAAGAAAACGAAATACGAGTCTTTGACCCTACTGGGCAAGCCGGTGTCACGCTATCCGAGCGCGCCTTCGGCTATGACGATTGAGACCTTCAAAAATCAGTACGCAAACCGGCGTTATTTGATCAAATTCGAGTGCGCGGATTTCACCTCGCTTTGCCCAGTCACGGGTCAACCGGATTTTGCCAAGATCACGATAGAATATGTGCCGGGCGACCGGTGCATTGAAACGAAGTCGCTGAAGTTCTATCTCGCTTCGTATCGCAATACTCCGAGCTTCAACGAAGAGATCGTTAACCGTATTTTAGACGATGTGGTTGCGGCGTGTGGTCCTCAGGAAGCCTTAGTCTACGGAGAGTTCGCAGCGCGGGGAGGGATCAGCCTCTCCGCAGAGGCGCAATATACCGAGGACATCGCCGAGGCTGCCAACGGCCGAAGGATCCGCAAATCTAGTTCCGCAGGAGCGAAATCTTTATAGCTCACCATGAAAGCGATTGTGCTTCTTAGCGGCGGCATGGATTCCGTCGCCGCGTTTTATGATTCGAGGTCGCATCACGACATCGTTGCTGCGATTAGCTTCGATTACGGAGCGAAGCACAACCACAAAGAGATTCCGTTTGCTGCATATCATTGCCTGAAGTTCAACGTCGAGCACCGGGTAATTCCGCTCGATTTTGTAGGCGAATTGTTCAAATCAGACCTGCTGAAATCGGGCGGCGCCATACCGGATGGCCACTACGAAGAGGAGACCATGAAAAGCACGGTCGTTCCTTTCCGGAACGGTATCATGCTCTCTATCGCGGCAGGCTTTGCCGAAAGCAAAGACGCGTCCGGGTTGGTGATCGCAGCACACGCCGGCGATCACGCGATTTATCCGGACTGCCGCCAAGAGTTCATGAAATCCATGGCAGAGGCGATCCGACTCGGCACTTATGCCGGGATCACGCTGCTGCGGCCGTTCATTTCCAAGACGAAAGCAGATATCGCCAGCCGCGGCCAAGCTCTTGGCGTTGATTTCTCTCAGACCTGGTCTTGCTATAAAGGAGGCGCCTTACATTGCGGTACCTGCGGAACCTGCGTAGAACGCCGGGAAGCGTTTATGATGGCCGCCATTCCCGATCCAACTAAGTACGCGTCGGAGGAAGCGATTCCCGCCAGACCAGCTTCGATCGAGTAGAGTCCACTATTCGTAATCGTCCTCGTAATCGTCGTCGTGCTCGTCCTCGATTCGGGATTGGCACGTTCATGTGACGTGCGATCGCCCATAGCCTGGAGGGGAGCCGCTTTGGCATGTGCCCGGCCACCCCGCGAATTTCATATCAACGCGAATACGGCCGAAACGCGCGTAAGCAGGCGGCTCCGAATAACCCAGCGCGATGCAGCTCTATGAGCTGGGTATGAACGTATCGAAGGCCACGAGTGAATGCATCGCGCTGGGTCGTTTCCGGGAGCCGCCTGCTTTGACGCGTTTTCCGCGGAACTAGCGATGAGACGAAAATTGCGAGGGTGGCCGGACACGCGCCAAAGCGGCTCCCCTCCAGGCGACGGGCGATCGCACATCAACATGAACCCGCCACCCTTTCGAGGACGAGGATGACGGCGAGGACGAGGACGATTACTAACCTTCGGGAACCGCCTCGTATCCTGATTTACCTTTGCGCCTTCGCGTCTTTGCGTGAGATTTTTCCGATGTTTGTCTCCGAGATCTTCCACTCCATCCAGGGCGAAGGTGAATTGACGGGTGTTCCTACCGTTTTCGTCCGGACCTCCGGCTGTAATCTTCGATGTAGTTGGTGCGATACCAAATATGCTTCCTGGACGCCGGAAGGTGAAGAGATGGACATCGAAGAAATTGCGACGAAGGTCGATGAGTCCGCCTGCCGGCATGTTGTTTTAACCGGAGGAGAGCCGATGGTCGCGAAAGGGATTCATCAGTTGGCGGCACGGCTAAAGGAACTGGGGAAACATATTACCATCGAGACGGCAGCGACGATTTTGCCGGATGGGATTGCGTGCGATCTGGCTTCGTTAAGCCCCAAGCTTAGTAATTCAACTCCGGACGCAACGGTGGCAGGCGCCTGGCGAGATCGGCACGAACAACGCCGACTCCAACCTGCAGTCATTCGAGATTGGATTCGAAATTACGACTATCAACTCAAGTTTGTGGTCGCTTCAGAAACAGACCTGGAAGAGATTCACGAGCTTCTGTCCGGCGTCGACGCCGAAATCGCTCCCGCCAAAATCTTGCTGATGCCCGAAGGCACCGACGCCGACACCATCCGCAAACGCAGTCTACCGCTGATCGATATCTGCAAACATCACGGTTACAGATACTGCGACCGCCTGCACATCCATTTATTCGGAAATACGAGGGGGACATAGAGTTCAGGAGTTCAGGAGTTCAGGAGTTCAGGAGTTCAGGAGTTCAGGAGTTCAGGAGTTCAGGAGTTCAGGAGTTCAGGAGTTCAGGGTGGGGAGGGGCTCAAAATTGCGAGACAAAAACAGGCTTCTGCGAGATTCAATAGGGAGTAAGCTAGTGCCGGAACCAGCGAGCTCCTGAACTTCTGAACTCCTATAAAATCATGCCATTTCGAATTTGTAAGAGCTTCGAGATCGAAAGCGGTCATATGCTCAGCAAGCACCCGGACAAGTGCGCCTTTCCGCATGGCCATACCCGCCGGGTGGAGTATGTGTTGGAGGCCGATGAGCTCGATCAGAACGAGATGGTTTTCGATTTTAAGATCGTTAAGGAGCTGGTCTCGGATTTCCTGGATCGCCTCGATCACTCGATGTGTATGAATACGGAAGATCCGAGGTATTCGGAATTCAAGGCTTACTACGGAGAAAGATTGATTGGTTTCGAAGGAGCTGACCCGACCACCGAGGTAATCGCCAAACGACTCTTCGACCACTGCCGGGAAAAGCTTGCCGAATACGCTAAAACTCCGAAAGAGATTTATCCGCTTCGGCCAAGCGTGCGGATCGTCAAAGTCCGAGTCTGGGAGACGAGCAGCTCATGGTCGGAGTATTGGGAGCGGTAAGGCGAAAATCCGAAAATCTCACGCAAAGACGCAAAGGCGCAAAGATAAGACCGGCGATTGATGAGATCCCTTGGGGTTTGGGCCGATTCTTTGTAATCGATATCGTCTAGCTCGTTTTTACTTTTGCGACGCTTTTCTGCCGCTGGTTGAATCGTCGCGAACCGCCTCGTACTTTGATTTCCCTTTGCGCCTTTGCGTGAGTTTATCGGGTTTTTCGCCCTACCGATTGCGGACTTCGTGTCTTTGTGATGAATTTCGTCTCCAGAGATGAGCACGGATTCGAAGAAGCGTTGTGCCTGGGGGAATAGCGAGGCGCTTTACATCGCGTACCACGATACCGAATGGGGTAACCCATCGTACGATGATCGCCATCTGTTTGAGATGCTGGTCCTGGAGAGTATGCAGAGCGGGCTGAGCTGGATTACGATCTTGAGAAAACGGGAATCGTTCCGAGAGGCATTCAAGAATTTCGAAATCGATGCGGTGGCGAAGCTCAATGAAAAGAAAATTGAACAACTCTTAGCCAATCCTGGCATTATTCGGAACCGAGCAAAAATCGTGGCCGCAATCGCAAACGCCAAAGCGTCTGCCAAAGTAATTAAGGAGACCGGGTCTCTTTCAGGGTTTCTCTGGGAAACAGTCGGTGGAAAACCGAGACTGAACCGATGGAAATCAGGTAGCGATATTCCTGCTCAGACCGAGCAATCGCAAGAACTCGCCAAGCGCTTGAAAGCACATGGCTTCCATTTTCTTGGCCCGACAACCTGCTACGCTTTTATGCAAGCAGTCGGAATGGTAAACGATCATCTGGTGACCTGTTTCCGGCATAAAGAACTCGCCCCGAAATAGGCCGGTTGCAGGCCTATTTTCGTTCTCGTTCTCGATCCGAAGGTGGCACGTTCATTCGTTGTGCGATCACCCACGGCTTGGATGGGAGCCGCTTTGGCATGTGCCCGGCTACCCCGCGAATTTCGTATCAACGCGAATACGGCAGAAACGCGCGTAAGCAGGCGGCTCCCGCGAATAACCCAGCGCGATGCAACTCTATGAACCCGGTATGAACGTATCGAAGGCCACGAGTGAATGGATCGCGCTGAGCCGTTTCCGGGAGCCGCCTGCTTTCACGCGTTTTCGGTCGCCCTAACGATGAGACAAAAATTGCAAGGGTAGCCGGGCACATGCCAAAGCGGCTCCCTCCAAACCGTGGGTGATCGCACACGGAATGAACGTGCCACCTTCGAATCGAGGACGAGGACGACGACGACTATGAGAACGAACTAGAACGAAGCCGAAAAATCCAAGTATAACCGGCCCGCGTCATCGTCCCTCTAACAGAGCAGAACCGAGCTATGGCTAGAATTCAACGGCGTTCATTTGGTAAGAAGGACTGTAAACGAATCGATTCGGTTCTTGACGCCCGTTTACGCCTCTTGGCGGTTGGACGACTGGACCGTAAAAGCCGGGATAAATTGCTCATTGAGCTGGCACGGAACCCCGCATGGCTAGGGCGCCTGGCCGAGCATTTGCATGATTTATCACCGCTATAAAAGCCGAATTCCTTTGCAGAAGCTCACGGACAGGCTCTTACATTCCTTCCAATTCTCGGATGTAATTCAATGCCGAAATAATCGTGGGTGATTTCGGATTAGACTGTCCTAATTTTGTTAGTTCGGCGTCAGCTTCAGCGAACAGGCCTGCTCGAGCTAGAAGGAACGATTTCAGCAGATGCGAAGAATGCGCTGCAGGTGACGTGAGCGATTTGAGATCGATTTCTGAAATGACCTTGAACCGTCCGGATACCGATTTCCCGGTTCTGTTGCCTTCAATGTCCTCAGAGAGCTCCCAAACATAAAAACCTCCGTGCTGCAGTGCGCTGGGAATCGCGAAACTATGCTTACCTCCCGATACCTGCGCTTCAACGATCGTTTGGTTGGTTGCGCAATCCCGCACCGTCAGATGTTGACTCGTGGAACCGTTGGATTCTGCAGACCAACTTAAGACGGGAATTGTTTCGCGAATCACTATTCCATTCGGCTGCACGTCTGGATCGGACGTAGCTCGTGGTAGAGCGACGACGGCGCCGAAAATGCGTCGGCTGAAAAAGTACTCACCGCCTGGGAGTTTGGTTTCTTCCGGCGAAGTGCTTTCTCTTACTCCGGATGTTTCGGACGGACCCCGCATTAGGTCCTGCGATGACATTTGCGAGCGGGTCAGTACAAGGATCGACATTGCGATAACATTAGCGGCATCGTCAGGAAGCATACCTGACAGTGGCTTTAGTTGACCATTTGCTGGCACGCTGAAGGTTAGGGAACCATCTTGAATCGTATCCACCGTGAGTTGGCCCGGTACCGCGGACTGGAAAAATAGACGCGTCGCGACCAGGCCCGCGATGATCACTAAGGCAACTGCAAATGCTCCTCCCAGTGCCAAGGGCTTATTGAGCCAGGCAACCGCTCGACCCCACATCTCTTGTGACCCCAGTTGTTTGCGCTGACTTTGCTCTCCGCGCCTCTCGACATCAGGCGCATATTTTTTGGCGGGTAATCGTTCTAGCTCGGTTTTGAAATTCGCTAGATCTGCGATTATCTCCGCACAAAGATGGCAGAGTCTCAGATGGTCCTTGACGTGAGCCTCTTGCAACGGTTCGAGGTCATTATCGACGTAGGCCGCAAGTAAATCATCCGATGGATGCTGCTCGCCAGGCGAAACCGGTAATATCTGGTCGTCCACCGAATCCCGTTCGTTAGCTCTCAGCGCAATAAGATCGTTCCGACACAAGTCACAACTTCGAAGATGTTCAATGGCTGCGATGCTCTCGGTTGGAGACAGCGACCGGGCCAGGAATCCACGCCGCAGTTGTTCAGTGAGATGAGCCATTAAACCATGAATCCTGCTTTGGTACGGGCAATTCGAGCCGCAAATCGTCCTTTATTTACTATGTGAAGACGCAAAGAGCGTTGCCATATTGCCAAAATCTTCACTATCTGGCACAAACTCACCATAAAAACGGCGCTTCTACTCGTCCTATTTTGTCTCTCCGGCCTCGCAAGGGGTGCCGCTCCACGAGCTGAAAACGGTTTGGCGATTCGGGACGGAGGTAATCTTGAGGACCAACCGAGCAAAATCGAGGAAGCCTGGCGACGAGGCGACTATATTGAAGCGCAGCGTCTGGCCGAAAAGGCGCTCGAGTTTACTCGAACCGGAGGGGATCTAACTGAGCTGATCATGGCCTTACACCAGGCCGGTCAGGCCGCGCTGCGTCTGGGGCAATTTGATAGCACTCGGAGAGACTTCACGGAAGAATTGGAACTCAGTCGCAGCAAGAAGGCGGTCGACCCTCATGAGGTGGCCTCGGCTCTAGCTGATCTCGGGGAATTATCAATTGAAACCTGGGATTATGTGGATGCGATAAAGACGCTCGAAGAAGGCCGAGTTCTTTGCGATAAAAGGGGCAAAGAAGGCCGGGCGTTAAATGCGCGAATCCTCCGGGACCGGGGTGAGGCTGAGATCGAGCTCGGAGAATTTGAAAAGGCGGAAGCCCCGATTCAAGAGGCCCTCGAGACCTTCATAAGCGATGGAAATCCTCAAGAGATCCTTACAACCCAGAGCAATCTCGCAGACCTAAAGCTATCTCTGCGAAAGATGAAGGAGGCTGAGGAGCTTTTTACAAACGTGCTGGAGCAGAGGAGGGCTACTCTCGGAGCGAGACACCCGGAAACGGCCAGGAGTCAGGCAGCGCTCGGGTATTGCCATTACGTTCAGGGGGACTACGCCTCAGCTGAGCCTTTATTTCTTAGCGCGTTGGATATTCTGAAGACTAATCTCGGCCCTGAGAATCCGGCGGTCCTTTGGGTCGCCAACTACGAAGGTATGCTGAAGATCCGGACTGGTCAGTACGCGGAAGCCCAGCAGATTCTCCAAAAGGTTTTGGATGAGCGGCTGAAGATTTACGGCGGGGAGAGTCTCGCCACTGCGGAGAGCCTCAATAATCTGGCCGCCACCTTCTATAAACAGAATCAGTTGGAGAAAACTGCCGATCTGCTCCGGCAAAGCCTGGCCATAACGGAAAAGAAATCGGGAGAGAGCCTCGATACTGCGGATACAGCAAATAACTTGGGGCGAGTTTTTCAGAGGTTAAAAAAATATGACGAGGCCGAGAAGTTGTTCGTTCGAAGCTTGAATATCCGCCAAGCAACCTTGCCGGCCGGACACCCGGACATTGGGACTTCCGAGTTTGTTCTCGCTAAGCTGTATGATGTGGAAGGGAAATTCACCCAAGGTGAATCCTTGTGGAAACAGAGCATCAGCGAATTGAGCGAGCGCCTCGGGCCACTTCATCGGGATCTTATCGCTCCATATGAAGGTTATGCCTTGAATCAATTGGAACTGGGCAACCGCGATAAGGCCGTCGGTCTTATCCAGAAATATTCAGAGGCCAGCGAAGCCTTACTAGCCAATGTTTTGGTTTTTACCACAGAAGAAGAACGGCTCGAGTTCACTCGAAGCCAGGATCCATTCTCGCTGTTAGCAACCGCTAATCTGAGCGAGGATTTAGCCAACGCGGTACTTCGGTGGAAGGGGATCGTCCTCGATTCATTACTAGAAGATAAGCTCATCGCGTCCCAGGAAGGCGATCCGGCTGTTAAACAGTTAGCTGCCGAGCTCAAAGCCCAATATAGCGCTTTGGACAAAGTCCCACGGGGGATCGTCGGTGGGTCCGGCAACCCGCAGGCGGTCGCGGCGAATTCGATTCGTGCCAAAATCGACGATCTGCAAAAGCAGCTCACCGTTAAGGTGAACGGTTACGGCTCCGTTCATCGAGCGTTCA
>JAFAHI010000499.1 GCA_019237325.1 Verrucomicrobiota bacterium
CATCGCCACCGAGTTGTCCCAGTTTTCCGAAGCGACTAACCACCCGAATATTGTCATGATTGCTCATGGCCCAGGTTGTCCAACCTGCCCCCAGAACCGACTCGGTCTTTTCAATAACACTGCGCAGAAAACCGCAACTGAAGACGAGTTGCATCAGCTCGAAGTTATAGCAGCTATGCAGATGACTACCCGTCCGGGTGTACTTCGCGCTCACCGTGATCATGTCCACATCGGCGATTTCCCCGATGAGATAACGATCATCGTACGAGTCAACTAAAGCGCGAAGCTGGGCGAGTATTTCGAGCGTGTGCGGCTGGTCGCGGGTGTAAATCGATTCTTGCCAGGAAAAAGGATTGTTGGAATCGGCAAACGACAGGGGCCGGGAACCGACTGGACGAGCCGGGTTATCTCGCAGATTATGGTCGTGTACCAGCGTCGTGATCGCATCAAGGCGAAATCCGTCGACACCTGCGTCCAGCCAGAAGCGGGCTTCAGCAAACATCGCATCGACAACCGGTCGATGATACCAATTCAGATTCGGTTGGCTCCGCAAGAAGTGGTGTAGATAATATTGCTGGCGCCGAGAATCCCATTGCCAGGCCGAGCCACCAAACACCGAAAGCCAATTGTTCGGCGGCGTGCCATCCGGCTTCGGATCTGCCCAAACATACCAGTCTGCCTTTAGGTTACTGGTACTTTGGCGGCTCTCCTTAAACCAGGGATGTTCATCCGAGGTGTGCGGTAACACGAGATCGACGATGACCTTGATACCTCGTTCGTGAGCGCCCGCGATCAGGTTACTAAAATCGCTGTTGGTGCCGAAGATGGGATCGACCGTGCGATAATCGGCCACATCATAGCCGAAGTCGCGCATCGGCGATTTATAAAACGGCGAGATCCAGATTGCATCAATACCCAACGAACGCAGGTAATCGAGCTTGGCACTGATGCCGGGCATATCGCCAGTCCCGTCCCCGTTACCGTCAAAAAAGCTTCGAGGATAAATCTGGTAGATAATTGCTCCTCGCCACCACTCGCATTGCATGGGTATCGTCGGTAGGCGTCAAACTGGTCGCTGTCAAGAAGTGGGAATGGGCGACGCGGCGAATGGGCGCGGGGACGCAGCGGCGTAGCAGCGTTTTGCGGTCAGCGGACGCGTGCGGCTCCGGTCCCGGATGGGACTTATGGGACCAATAGGACCTATATGGTTCCGACCCATAAGTCCTTATGAGTCCTATAGGTCCCATTCGGTAGCGGAGCCGCACGGGTGCCCCGGCCGGACTCGCCCAACACGCCGCTACGCCCCTTCGCTCAGTAAGTCGCCCGTCCCCCTGTCAGATCGAACGTGAATCCGGTTGTAAAACTACATGATGGCGAGACGATGAACTCCACCATGGCCACCAATTCATCGAGAGAGCCGCAACGGCCCATCGGGATCTTGGCGGTCATGTATTTCACTTGTTCTGACGGCATGACATCGACCATCGGGGTCTGAATCACCGCCGGACTGAGAGCGTTCACGGTCACACCGGTTCCAGCCACTTCTTTGCCCTGAACTTTGGTCATCCCGATAACGGCGGCTTTCGATGCAGAATAGGCTAACATCCCGGCGTTGCCTTCCTTACCGGCGATAGAAGCCATGTGCAGGACCCGGCCGTACCCCCGGCTAATCATGCCAGGCAGCACGGCTTTACTGGTCAGATAAGAACCAAAAAAGTTCACTTGAAAGACCCGCTCTACATCAATCGGGTCCGTGTCCTGGCTTTTCACATTTGTTCGCCCGGTGATCCCAGCGCAGTTGACGAGTACATCGACGCCGCCTAATCGTTCAAACACGGCCGCCACGTGCTCGCGGTCACAGATATCGCAGATTACCGGTGAAAAGCTTTGACCGAGGGTTGATTGCATTTCCAGGAGTGCCGGCTCGTTCAAGTCGAGTCCAGTTACCCGGGCTCCCAACTGAACGTAGCGGACACAAATGGCGCGACCCAGCCCGGAAGCGGCTCCGGTCACAACAATATTCTGCGTTGTCCAATCCTGATGCATAGTGTTAGCCTAATTAAATCAGCTACCGAAATAATTCGTCGGCGTGGCGATTCGCTCGCCAAACGATATTTTGGTGCTGATATTCATTGATCATAACTACCCCCAAAAACAAAAGTATGAAAAAAACCGATTTCTCACCCAGTACCGGCCTAACCCGGAGGCAAGCCATCCGGCGTGCTGCGGGCGCCGGCGCTCTGGCGTCCCTGTCCTCTTTGGCCGGATTCGGAGTAACCAGCGCGGAGGCAGCCGAGGAAGCGCTAGGTAAATTCCCCAAGCATCCCCAGTGGAAATTCGTTTTTGTAAATCACGTGACCACTAACCCGTTCTTCGTCCCGACGCGCTACGGAGCCGAAGATGCCTGTGCTCTGCTTGGCTGCACCTACCAATGGACCGGTTCCGAGAAATCGATTGCCACCGACATGGTCAACGCCATGAATACCGCTGTATCCGCAAAAGCAGACGGGATCGCGGTTTGTCTGGTTGACCAGACTGCATTCAATGATCCGGTTGATGGCGCTTTAAAAGCGGGTATTCCGACCGTGTCGTACAATGCGGATGCGAAAGGCAACAAGCGTTTGTGTTACATTGGTCAGGACCTTTTTGAGTCCGGCAAAGGCCTCGGCCAACGAATTGTTGAATCGGTTGGAGAAGGTGACGTGGTGGGCTTTATCGCGACACCTGGTCAGCTGAACATTCAGCCGCGGTTAGATGGCGCCAAGGAAGCAATTAAGGCGTCAGGCAAAAGTATTAATCTGACCGAGATCGCGACCGGACCAACCGTCAACGAAGAACTCTCGCGAATCCAAGCCTATTTCACCGGTCATAAGGACCTCAAAGGGATGTTTGCGGTGGATGCCGGTAGTACGCAGGGTGTTGCTCAGACGATCGCAGCCAACAATCTCCAAGGCAAAGTCCATGCCGGCGGGTTCGACCTCCTGCCAGTGACCTTGGATTCGATCAAAAAAGGTGATTTGGACTTCACCATCGACCAGCAACCTTATCTCCAGGGATTCTATACCGTGATGGTTTTGTTCATGATCAAGATTTCCGGCGGATTGTGCGGGTCGGCGGACATCAACACAGGATTGAAATTCGTCACGAAAGACAGCGTGGATCCGTATTTGAGCACTCAGAGCCGGTACGAGGGCAGCAGCTCACAGGAAAAGGTGTTGCCGCACTCGGGTGCTTACTAGATAGAAAATCGGATCTCCCGCTGTGCCCACAGAACCGCCTAAATCAATACCGGAATCCCAGGCTACGCCCAAGCGACCCAGTCGCTTGGGCGTTCTTGGGCGAGCATTTTTACATTCCCGAGAGGCCAGCATCCTGATCGCTGGTATCCTCTTGGTGATCTATTTTCAGAGCACCGCGCCAGCCTTCCTGTCGTGGAGCAATATCGCGAACCTGGTTGTGTTTGCGGCGACCATTGCGATCCTCGCGGCCGGCGAGGTCATGGTCATCATTTGCGGCGAATTTGACCTTTCGGTTGGTATGGTCTACGCCCTAGCGCCCTTCGTGATGTTTTACGCGCACGAAGCCGGTGTCCCCTACGTGTTAGCGATCGTATTAGGAATGGCCGCGGGTGCCGTCGTTGGGCTGATCAACGGCCTGATCACCGTTAAGCTGCACATCCCATCTTTTATCACCACTCTGGGAACCCTCTTTATTATCAACGGGTTCACCCTGACGATCTCCGGTGGCTTCCCGGTCCAACCTCATCCGGACCCGTTTATTTTCGCTGTTTTTGGCGGCCCCCTCGGGGGGTTCCCGGTCTCTCAGTTGCTCTGGGCGGTGGCAATCACCGCCTTGTTCCAGTTCATTCTGGTCAAGACGCGTTGGGGATTGCATACGGTGGCCACGGGCGGCAACCTGCTGGGCGCTTCCGAGGTCGGAATCAAGATCGCCTGGATCAAGATCGGAAACTTCATGCTCTGCAGCGTGCTCGGCGCATTTGCGGGCATGCTGGATTGCTTCCGGATCAGCTCGGCGGATCCGCTGGCTGGCGGAACAGACTATATGTTCAGGGCCACGGCCTCGGCCGTCATCGGTGGAACCCTTCTGACGGGCGGCTCGGGAACGGTCATTGGCGCGTTCCTTGGTGCGGTGGTCCTCGGTATCTTATCCGATGGGTTCACCCTGTCAGGCGTCAGCGCTTATACGTTTGATATGATCCTCGGAGGGGCCATCCTGATCACGATGGTGATTAATGTTCGCCTCAGCAAACTTCGGGCAGCAGGAGGTGGTAAATGAGTGAAGAAGCTTTGCGGACGGAAAGCATTTCTAAATCGTTCGGCCGAGTCACCGCGCTCCGAGATGTGTCCATTCGCTTAATGAGGGGTGAGGTATTAGGGCTTCTCGGTGATAACGGCGCCGGGAAATCCACCTTGATGAAAATCCTGACCGGCTTTCACAGGCCTACCACCGGTAAGATCTTCTTTGAGGGTAAGGAGATTGAGCTGAAATCCGTCAGCCATGCCCGGGCGTTGGGGATCGAACCGGTCTACCAAGACTTAGCGCTCATCAACGAAGTCAATGTGTACCGGAATATGTTTCTGCAGAAGGAACTGATGCGGAATAAGTTTTTCCAAATCCTGGACGATAGGGAGATGCGGAGACTCGCGCAGGAACACTTAAAACAGATGCGGGTTAATATTCCATCCGTGGACGTCGAGATCTCGAAGCTTTCGGGTGGGCAGCGCCAGGCAATTGCCGTGGCCCGGTCTGTTTATGCCAATGCCAAAGTGTTGCTATTGGACGAACCCACCGCTGCGATGGGTGTTAAAGAGAGCGCGATGATTTTGGATGTCATTCGTCAGCTAAAGGAAAAAGCGCAAGTCGCGGTGATTATCGTTGCCCACAACTACGCCCACGTCTTTGATGTGTGTGACCGGGTCAATTTGTTGCAGAACGGAAAGATCACCTTCGATCGCGCCACGAAAGACACATCGGTGGAAGAGCTCATGGGCCTGGTGCTTCACGAAATGCGCGAAGCTCGGGAACAGATCGAGCACCCAAAGCTATAGGCGCGTGGCAAAATTGGTAGATGCTCCCGAACGGCCGTACCGCCGGGCCAGAGTATCTGATGTTTTTCGCCAAACGATGTCGTTACGGCCGGAAAGCGCGCCGAGCCGTGATGCAACGCAGACAACGGCTCGGCGCGATTTTAGGCGTAGTGACACCATTCGGCGGGAAGCTGCTGGCCGCTCCGGTCCAATCACACAGTCGTTCGGGAGCCTCGCCCCACCAAGTTTGTCGCCCATTCGCTATTTCCCGTCTGCCTTCTGAATCGCCTCTTCCCATTCCGTATCCGACTCGATCGAGACTGCCCCGTTTTGCTTCGCCCATGCGATGAAGCCTTCCGGCGCGTCCTTCACCCCGAACAGATTCGCGAGTTTCACCTCCATCATCCCTTTCCACTTGAGGTTCTTTAATTCGCAATTCCGCAAATCCGCGCGGTTGAAATCCGAGTCTTCGCAGTTTGCTTCGGTCAGGTTACACCCGTTAAGATCGCTATCCGTGAACATGGCGTACCCGAGATTCGCTTTTACCAAGCTTCCGTTCCTAATGTTTGCGGAGCTCAAATCGGCGTACTCGAGATTGGCTTGATCAAACACTGCCATTCTCAGATCCGCGCCTCGGAGACTAGCTCGCGCCAGGTTCGCCCCCGGGAGTCGTACCCCCATAAGAAACGCATCGCTAACATCGACTCCGACCAGGTCGACCCGGTCAGCCACCAACTCCTGGAGCGCTTCTGTTCTGCCACCGCTGCCTCCTTTGCCCTGCGCGGTGTTGATTACCTGCCACGCCTGGTAATGTTTCTGTTTCTCCCGGTCGCCGCTCTCAGCAAAATAAAGGATGACCCCTAAAAGGATAGATAGGGTACCGAGATACTCTAAGACCTCTAAAAAAGACCAATTGCCCAGCAGATAGGACAGCCAATCCCAGATCCATTCCAGCGCGAAAAACGGTCGCAACCAGGTGTACCGGGCCCGTTGCAAATGTTCTTTTAAGGGACCGGGGCGACGTCGAACTCTATAAATGTACATAGGGAGTTAGGCTTTGGCCTCAATCAGTAGTCGAATCTGCTAGTTTCACCAAGGCGTTCTGTCCAATTCGCGACCCACATCAGCGGTGGCTATCAATAGAATAGTCTGAGCAACTCTTTTATTCCGACTCCCATCAATTGCGGAATCTAATTCACTGTTTTCTGACGTTAGGCTCGAAATCTTAATTCTCGGGAATAAGATGCTCCTGAATCGGATCATCTTCCTCGGAGCATAGGCTCCTGGAAATAGAAAAGCAGTTCAACACAACACCTCAGAAATCGAAAAAGTTATAACATGAAGCCATCAAAAACGATGATCGCCGGCGCTGCTATTGCCGGTCTATTGAGCGGGTCTTTGGCAGTACAAACGTACGCCGCCAGTGTCCAGAGCAAGGCCGGAACCTCAGTCCGTACTTTGGCTGACTCCGACAAGGGCAAGCATTCCTGCAAAGGTCAAAATTCGTGTAAAGGCCAAGGCGGATGCAAGACTGGCGACAATGGCTGCAAAGGCAAGAACTCTTGCAAGGGCAAGGGTGGATGCGCCACTAACAAGCCCTCCTAAGAACGCCCAGAACAGCATTATTCTGTCTTCTGGTATTCTAATATAATCGTGCGCTGAAAAGGGCGCCGCCCGATCAACCTCGGCGGCGCCCTAAAAGAACGCCGGCAATATCGTGATCGCCGGGAACGGCACGAACGGCAGTGACACGCGTGAAACTGTCAGCTACACCTAACCCCCCCTGATATATCACAAGTCCACCAACTACTGATTACTGACACCCGTGCCACGCTTTGGGCGAAGCCACGTTACTAGGCCGTTCTCGGGAGCCGACTGCTGCCAAGCCATAGAACTGCCACACTACAAAGCGGCTCCCCTCCAGAGCGCGTCCTGCTAATCACCTCTCACTTCTCACCTCTCACTTCTCACCTCCAAGAATGCCTGCCAATCAGTTTAACGGATTTACGGATTACGGGATCGGCATCGGCCTCCGGGTTCCTCATTATCGGCACATTTTGGCCGAGAAACCGGTGGTCGATTGGTTCGAGATCATCTCGGAGAACTTCATGGTCGACGGCGGCCGTCCGCTGGAAGTATTGGACCAAATCCTCGAACAATATCGAGTGGTCCAACATGGAGTCGCGACCTACTTCGGCTCCGCGGACGACTTAGACAAAACCCATCTTAAGAAGCTAAAACGCCTGGTTCGCCGGACGAATACACCCTGGCTCTCGGACCATCTCTGTTGGGGGAGCGTCGACGGCCGTTATACCCACGACCTCTTACCGATGCCCTATACTTTTGCCGTTGCCAAACATACTGCGGAGAAAATAAAAGCGGCTCGCGATGTTCTGGAGGTACCAATCTGCGTTGAGAACGTTAGCAGCTATGCGGAATATCACGCCTCAGAAATGACAGAATGGGAGTTCCTCAGTGAAGTAGTTGAATTAGCTGATTGCGGGATCCTGCTTGATGTAAATAACATTTACGTCTCCTCTAAGAATCACAGTTTCAATCCCTACGATTACCTTGATAACATCCCCCACCATCGCGTTGGCCAGATTCATATCGCCGGCCATTCCAAGTTCGAGAAGTACATCCTGGACACGCACGATCATCCGGTACTCGATCCAGTTTGGAAGTTGTACGCGCATGCCATAAAACTAGTGGGAAATACTGCTAC
>JAFAHI010000547.1 GCA_019237325.1 Verrucomicrobiota bacterium
CCGCCGGCCTCTTCGAGAAACCCTTTCAGCGCGTAGCGGGAAACGGGTGAGGTTTCCACTTCGTTTACTTTACCGCTGTAGTTGATATGGAATTGGTCGCAACGTTTCGGCGCGAGCTGCCGTAAGAGACGACCGAGGCGTTCCGCCAAATCCAGGTAAGGCCGAATAACCGAGAGGGTCTTAGCGTCGATGTTGGGAACATTAACGGCATTCCGAATGACACCGTCCAGTAGCACCGAACGGATGGCTTCGGCGATCTCGATCCCGACACTCTCTTGGGCTTCTAGAGTTGAAGCTCCTAAATGGGGAGTGCAGACCAGATTGGGAAGCCGGAGCAAAGGCAAATCGGGCGGAGGCGGTTCGGTCTCGAACACATCGAGTGCGGCGGCAGCGATATGGCCGCTCGTCAAAGCGTCGTAGAGTGCTTGTTCGTCGATGAGCCCTCCCCGGGCGCAATTGATCACGCGCGCCCCTTTTTTCATGAGGGCGATCCGTTCTTGGTTGAGGATCGACCGAGTCTCGGGAGTCATCGGCAAATGCAAAGTCAGGAAATCCGCTCGTGCGAGTACCTCATTGAGATCGTCGAGGAGCTCGACTTGAAGCGATCGGGCGCGCGTGGGCGAGAGATAAGGATCGTAAGCCACCGGGAGCATACCGAAAGCGATCGCGCGGCGGGCGATCTCGGTGCCGATCCTTCCCATGCCCAGGATTCCCAAGGTCTTGCCACTGAGCTCAACGCCCTCAAAGCTCTTTCGATCCCAACGGCCGGCTTTTATGCTGGCATCAGCTTGCGGGATGCTCCTGGCAATTGATACCAACAGCGAAAAAGCATGTTCGGCAGTTGATACCGTGTTACCTGCGGGCGTGTTCATCACGATGATCCCGCGCCGGGTAGCGGCCTCGACGTCGACATTATCAACCCCGACACCGGCACGCCCGATGGCTTTTAGCGACTTAGCGGCGCTGATTACCGGTGCGGTCACTTTAGTTTGCGACCGCACGACGATGGCAGCGTACGACGGAATAACCTGAATGAGCTGAGGCTCTTTCAGGCCGGTTTGTACATCGACATCGAGCCGACCTCCGAGTCGAAGCGCTTCTACTCCACGTGGCGAGATGGCGTCGGCAACCAGGACTTTCTGGTTAACCATGACTCAACTTCGTGAAGAACCCCTTTAATAACCCAAATCCGGGCCTTAATCCCGATCCGGAACCCCTTGTAGTTAGAGCCGGCTCCGGCTCGGCGTGCACCGTGCCGCGACTAGCGCCGGTAGAAACCTGGGCGTTAAGTCGCTGTTGATAAAGCGAGAGTGCCATCAATGGCCAGTTGTTCCTATACATATCGTACTTCAAGTAAAATACCCTGGGGAAACCGGTTCCAGTAATAAGCTCTTCGTCCCACGATCCGTCTTTGTTCTGGGTTTTCAGCAAGAACTCGATTCCGCGGCGGATGCTTTCTCGGTAAGAATCCCGGAACGAAAGCAGGCCCATCAGGGCCCAAGCAGTTTGTGAAGGGGTACTTCTTCCCCGACCCCGCAGGGAGCTATCTTCGTAAGAAGCGCAACTTTCGCCCCAACCGCCGTCACTGTTTTGATGGCGTTCCAACCAATCGCGTCCGCGGCGGATCCAAGGTTCGTCCATATTAATGCCGATAGCCTGAAGGCCCTTGAGCACCTGCCAGGTACCGTAGACGTAGTTGACGCCCCAACGACCGTACCAGGCGCCATCGAACTCCTGATGTTCTCGCAAAAGACGCAGGGCCCGAACCACGACTGGGTGAGAGCAGGTAAACCCATAAGTGCCCAACACCTCTAAGACTCTGGCGGTGATGTTACTGCAGGTCGGATCGAGAATCGCGTTGTGATCCGCAAATGGAACGTATTCCAATAGGCGATTGGTCACGTCCTTATCGAATGCCGCCCAACCTCCGTCCTTACCTTGGAAGCTGAGAAGCCAGTTAAGCCCGCGATCATACATGCCGGGATCTTCTGACTCGTATCCAGCCGTGCGCAGGGCTAATAACACCATCGCGGTGTCATCTGCGTCTGGATTATAAGGGTTATTGAACTCGAAAGACCAACCAGATGGTTCCGGCTTCGGGTTACGGACGACCCAGTCACCTGGAATCCGGACTTCCCGGGAAGCAAGCCAATCCGTTGCTCGTTTGATCGGCTCATCGTTAATCGTCAATCCAGAACGAGCCAGCACCAGAGTGGTGATCGCGGTGTCCCACACCGGGGAAAAACAGGGCTGGATGCGGAAGCCTTTCTCGTCTTCGACAAAGAGATCCTTAAAATCGGCTTCTGCCTTGCGGTAGAGCGGATGGTCGGGGTTATATCCAAGACAACGCAACGCAATTAGCGAGTTGAGCATGGCCGGAAAGATGGCGGCTAAACCGTCGTTCCCATCACCGACCCGTTCGAGCATCCAGCGTTCAGCGACTTGGAGCGCGTATCGCCGGAAGGGCCGAATCTGGTGGTCCTCGCAGAACTTCAGGATGTGATCAAAGAAGATGAACAGCTTTTTTAAACCCTTGGCGTGCAAACGAGGGGTTTTCTCGGGTGAGACGTAGAGCTCTTTGATGCCCCTTTCTTCCGGAAGCCGGTGAGTGATTTTGTAATGGTTGATGATCGCAAGAGGGACCACCATTGAACGGGTCCAGGAAGAGACGGTGTAGAAGTGAATTGGCGACCACCGCGGCAGGATCAGGAATTCGACCGGTATGGTTGGGACTGCATCCCAAGGAACCTGTCCAAGCAGGGCGAGGTAAAGGCGGGCGTAAGTATTTGTTTTTTCGATTCCACCCAGAGCGCGTGCCCGTTCGCGAGCCTTTACCATGATGGGGTGACTAGGTGAGAATCCGGCGAGCTTCAGAGAGAAGTACGCCTTCACCGTGGCGTTAACTTCAGAAGGTCCTTCCGGATAAATATTCCAACCGCCGTCTGGGAGCTGTCGCTCCAAGAAGTGACGGACACATTTTGCTTCTAATTCCGGGTCGACTTCGCCGGCCCAGTGCATAAAAGCCACATAATCGGAGCAGAGTGTCGAATCGACTACCAGCTCGCCGATCCAGTAGCCATCTGGGGATTGAAGACTTAAGAGATGTTGCTGAGCCCTCGAAATTGCCGATCCTAGCAAGGACAATAGATCCGGAGTATTTACCATGTTCCCGCCTTAAATATAGGTAGAACTATTCGCTAACCAACTCCGGATTTTGCACCGGTGATTTGGGCGTTGCCGATACCCCGTTAAATACTTCTGAGAGCACCACTTTACCCTTAGGGTTCGGCCGAGGTCCGAAATTGAAAATGATATTCTTCCAGGTGTCACCTGGCCTGCTGTGAAGTCCTAGAGCCGCTGTCGGCTCGTAACCGCAATGGGTCATGCAATTTTCGCAGTGCGGATTTTTCGCCACACCTTCGACAACGCCGTAACGATCCCAATCAACATCCTTGAGCATTTCGGCATAAGAACCGTAATGGCCTTTGCCATCGGTTAGGAAGTAGCAAGGGGCTTTCCAGCCCATGACGTTTCGAGTGGGGATAGCCCAAGCTGAGCAGGTCAGATCGCGGTCACCGGTGAGAAATTCCCAGTAGATCGGCGTCCCGAGCAGACGGAAACGTTTGCCCCAGGACTTGGCTTCCGAAAATTTTTCAATCGTGCTCCTACGCGTGAGGAAGAAAGCGGATGGGTCGATGCCGAGGCGCTTCACCATGTCAGTCTTGGCAGCGTCGTAATCGTATCCCGGAGTGACGGTGTGACCATCCACATCTAGAGTGCCGAGGTAGTTCAACAGCGTCTCGATCTCTTTCATTTCGGTCTCGCGATAGACCGTGGTGTTGGTCGCGACCTGGTAGCCAAGGATCTTGGCCATGCGAATGGCAAGAATGCATTCGCGGAAAACGCCTTCACGCTCGACGATGATGTCGTGGATCTTTTCCAAGCCGTCCAAGTGCACGTTCCAGTACATCCACTGTGATGGGGAGATAACCGGCTTAGAAGCGTCTTTCGGCCCTTTCGTTATTTGGTCGGTCTCGCTAGGCGTCAGCAAATGTTCGTCGAGCAGTTTAGCGAGAAGCGGTTCAATCTCTGCAGAACGTTTTTTGTATTCGACCGCGAGATAGTCGCGCATTTTGCGCCGCATGAACATGGCGTTCGTGCAGATATAAACGATCCGGCCCTGCTGGTGCAGGCCTTCAACCAAAGCCTCGATTTGAGGATAGATCAGAGGCTCACCGCCGCAGATTGAGACCATGGGCGCGCCGCATTCAGCCGCGGCCGACAGACAATCCTCCAGGGGCATCACATTCTTCAAAGACGTCGAGTACTCCCGGATTCTTCCACAGCCTGTGCAGGTGAGGTTACAGGTGTGAAGGGGTTCGAGTTGAAGTACCGTCGCGAACTTTTTCGTGCCCCGGAGCTTATGCCGTACGATGTGGCCGGCGACTTTCAACGTAAGAGCCAAAGGAAATCTCATAGAAAAGATTTAAGCGCCGCATACTAGCAGGCAACCGAGTAGATTCAAGGTCTAGCGTTAAGGCTGGCTTAAGGTGGGTGATTGCACAATGCCCGATTTGTCTCGGGTCAAACAAAGCATATTGCCCTGGAATAATCGTAGTTGGGGAAAGTCTGCGTAAATGTGTTAAATTTGACGGGCCTCCCGCAAAATTTGTTCGGATGCGTCACCGATATTGGGTGGTTGGCGGCAATTGGCGGAGAGATTGGGTGGACGGAACGTGCTGGAAGTACGGTCCGGCGCGTTTTTTTTTAAAATAGCTACCAAAAGTAGACAAAAGACTACTAATTGAGTAGACATTAGTTAATCGCTAGGCTAGAAATATGAAACGGCTTCCTGATTTCGTAGCTGTAGCAGGAGAAAAAAATGGCGTCGACTTCTACACCTCCTCAGACTCATTTTTCCCGGCCGCCAGGCCCGGTGTTTGAGCCCCTAGAAAGTATCTCGTCTTATCCCTCGCATTTGGTTCGCTGGCGAGAGTGCACTGACTCAAAGCTAAAGTTATCGAGCTACGTTTTTATTGGACAACGGACTAATAATTTGCCGGTCCGCATGGCATTTGTGGCCGGGCTGCGGTCGCATGACGATTTAGCGCAACAAGCGTTAGCGAAATTGCTGGTGGAACTCGAGGTGGCGCCCTTGGTAGGGCGCGATTACGCGCTGTTTTCGTACTCCTTGACTCGTGAGCCTAGTGATGACGGCGCTGAAACCGTGGGTAACGATTGGTTGGATGAGTCTTCTGGTGTGCAACCGATTTTACAAGTTCTTGAGTCAGATTTGGCCAGCAGCGACATGGATGGGTTTATCTCTATCGCGACGAATGAACGTGTCAGCGGGTTCCAATTTGAGACCGACAGCGAACTAATCGCGACTGAAGTGGCGTGGCCAGCGTTGGAGGTAGCGGGGAGGTTTGTTCGGCTGGCAGAAGAACCCGTTAAGGTTTTACCGAGCGCGATTCTGCGCCGGCAAAGGGGGCTTGGGCGCGGTGTACCGAAGCAGATGTTTGGTCTGACGCTGCGGACATCAGAGGATTCGGGTCCCGTCGAGCAAGTTTCGGCGGTTGTATTTTCTTCGATCCGGGTGTTGCAGGAGTATCGAAGGCTGCGCCGGGCGGCGGTGGATTTATAGGGCGAGGACGCTGGTCGGGGTTGTGCGACGCGCATCGGTCTGAACACGCCCGAGGCCAGTAGTGATCAGTAGTCAGTAGATCAGTAATCAGATCAGGAGCTAGGAGGGGCGACCCGTAATTGGCAGAGGCTCCCGAGTGGCCGGATCCGTTTCGCGAAGAGTCTCGAGGTCTCCGATGAGTTTCGTTACTACGCCATTAAGCGCGCCGACTCGTCCGACGTAGCCTCGATGGCATGCAATCTTGCTCTCGTGAACGATTGGCGTAGTCGGAGCCGTGGTCTGTCGTAGGCCATAAATCGAGGACGAGGACGACGACGAAGGACGAGTACGAATTTCCCTTTTGGGGAACTACGGCAGTTCCGCGGCGATACGGGAGAGGGCGGCTTTGGGATCCGGGGCGGCCGTGATGGGACGGCCGATGACGAGATAATCTGCGCCGAGTTTGATGGCGTCTGCAGGGGTGGTGAATCGCTTTTGATCTCCGGCTTCCGACCAAGTTGGGCGAACTCCGGGCGTGACGATCACAAAAGATTTACCGAATTCTTGGCGGAGCGGCTCTAGCTCAAGAGGACTAGCGATCAGGCCGGTGACACCGGTTCCTTTGGCGAGCGTGGCTAAGGAGATAACCTGTTGGGTCATCGATCGGTTGACCCCGATTTCTGAGAGCGTAGCCTCGGTTTGGCTGGTCAGGACCGTTACACCAAGGATCAGCGTGGAATAGGAGCCTCGACCTTTCACCGCCGCCTGACATATTTCAGAGCCGCCCGAGAGGTGGATCGTCAGCATGTCGACGCCTAAAGCGCAGGCGGACTCAACCGCGGATCGCACCGTATTTGGAATATCGTGGAATTTTAAATCGAGGAAGATTTTCGCGCCGGGAGCTTTTACTTCTTGGACAAAGGCGGGTCCACCCAAAGCAAAGAGTTGGAGCCCGATCTTGTACCAGGAAACGTCTTTGCCCAGGGTTCTTATCATGTCGCGGGCGGAGTCGATCGAAGGCAGATCGAGCGCGACAATAATTTTATCTTTCGTTGTTAAGGATTCTTCCACAGGGTGAGTCTGTATGAGGATCGCAACGCCGGCGAAGATAAATCTCACACTGGAAGTGTTGGGGCAAAGACCGGACGGATTTCATGAGCTGGCGACCTGGATGATCCCAATTGGTCTCTACGACGAGCTGGCGATGGAGCTGGCATCTGAGATGACTTATGAGTCGAATCTTTCGAGCCCCCGCTTTGACCGTTCGAATCTCATTCTGCGAGCGATCGAGAGATATCAGGAAGAGACCGGACATACCGCGGCTTACCGGATTGATTTGCGAAAAGAGATTCCCATTGGCGCCGGATTAGGCGGAGGTAGCAGTGATGCAGCCGCTGCTTTGCTTTTGTTGAATCAGTTGCATCAGAAGCCGCTGACTGACGAGAAGCTGCTCGGGCTGGCCGCACAGCTTGGGTCGGATGTACCATTCTTTTTGAAAGGGCGCGCCGCCTGGTGCACAGGCCGGGGCGAAAAGATGGAGATTCGTGAGTTTCCGCAGGATCGTTGGGTGGTTTTGATTAAGCCTGAGTTTGGGGTTTCGACGGCGGCGGCGTACTCGGCATACAAGACATTGCCCACCGAACAGAAACGAGGGCAGACCAAGAAGACCGAATGGGGTCTTTTGCGCAATGATTTGGAGCAGCCGGTTTTCCAGAAGTATCTGATTTTACCCGAGATAAAGAGTTGGTTGGAACAACAGGCAGAGACAGAAGTGGCGTTAATGTCCGGATCTGGCTCCACGATGTTCGCGGTTGTAAAAAGTGCTGCGGACGGAGAAAAGGTGAGAGACCGGTTTTCGTTGTTTTTCGGACTTAAGTTTTGGGTTTCGGTGTGCCGGTTGAATCCGACAACGAAGGTGATTGCTGAGAGGTGAGAAGTGAGACGTGAGAGGCTGGGAGTAATGGAGCGGCGGAGTGATGGAGTGATGGTTGGCTCGGCCTCGCAAGCGAGGCACGCTCCAAAGTTTGCCTGGTTCGGGCCCAATATTCCATTACTCCTCCACTCCGTTCCCCGTTCTCCTTGAACTCCTTGCGGTCTTCACCTAACGATCTGGCCATGTCGAGTCCTCCTTCATTGGGGTTAATTGCCGGGAATGGAATATATCCGTTGCTGGTGGTGCGAGCGGCGCGGGCGCGCGGGGTGCAGAAGATTCATGTGGCGGCGTTTGATGGGGAGACACGCCCAGAGATTGCGGAGGGAGTTGATTCGATAGAGTGGATGCGAGTAGGCCAACTCGGCCGGTTATTGAACTATTTCAGCCGAGCTGATGTTCACCATGCGATGATGGCCGGGCAGATCGCACCTAAGAATCTGTTCGAACTACGACCGGACCTGAAAGCACTGGTACTTTTAGGTGGATTAAAGAGGCGAAATGCAGAGACAATCTTCGGCGGGATCGCGAATGAGTTAGCGAAGGTCGATGTTACCCTGTTACCAGCTACCACCTTTCTTGAAGACTCGTTAGCGGGTAAGGGCTGGATCGCCGGTCCTAAGCCGAAGCGACGCGTGATCGACGACGCGGAGTATGGATACCGGATCGCGAAGGAGGTGAGCCGGTTGGACATTGGTCAAACCGTGGTGATTCGGCACGGCACTGTCGTGGCGGTTGAAGCGTTCGAGGGTACTAACGACGCGATTCGCCGAGGTGGAGCACTGGCTAAAGGGCAAGCAGTGGTGGTAAAAGTATCGAAGCCGAATCAGGATTTTCGCTTTGACGTGCCGGTCATCGGGTGCCAGACGATCGAGGTAGCGGCGGAAGCCGGGGTTAAGATGCTGGCGATTGAAACGGCCCGAACTTTGTTGCTTGATAGTGCTGCGGTTAAGGCGGCGGCTGATCGGAGCCAGATCACTATTTACGGTATAGACGAATGAACCAATCCATCCGAGTCGGAGTGGTGGGAGTAGGGAGTATTGGGAAAAATCATGCGCGAATTTGCGCTGCCCTAAAGGAAGCAAAGTTCGCAGCCATTTATGATACCAACAGCGATGTGGCGAGGAGCATCGGCCGCCAATACAACGTGCCGGTGGTCAATTCGTTGGATGAGTTTATCGCGCTGGTCGATGCTGCGACGGTCGCGGCGCCCACAAATACGCATTACGAGATCGGCCGCCGTCTTCTGGAAGCCGGCAAGCATGTTTTAATCGAAAAACCGATCACGGAGACGCCGAAAGAGGCCGAAGAATTGGTGCGCCTGGCGCGAGAACGCTCACTGATCTTACAAGTTGGTCACGTGGAACGGTTCAACCCGGTGATGAGCGCGCTGCAGGAACGACTGACGAGGCCCGTATTCATTGAGGTTCATCGACTGTCGCAATATCCGTTTCGTAGTCTTGAGATCGGGGTTGTGCTCGATTTAATGATCCATGATCTCGAGATCATTCTGCATCTGGTGCGTTCGCCGGTGAAGAGTATCGATGCCGTCGGTTTACCCGCGCTCAGCAAAACGGAAGATATCGCCAATGCTCGGATCCGTTTCAAAAGCGGGTGTGTAGCAAATCTAACTGCGAGTAGGATTAGCCCGGAAAAGATGCGTAAGATCCGGGTATTTCAAGCGGATCCCCAAACGTATCTGTCGTTGGATTATCAAAACCAGGTCGGCGAGATGCATCGGCTGGTGAATGGGCAGATAACTCGAGACAAGGTTCCAATTGAAAAAGATGAACCGCTGAAACGGGAGCTGCAGGCTTTTGTTGAGTGTGCGAGTCGCGGCCAGCAACCGTTGGTATCGGGGTATGAAGGGACCGCAGCGCTCGAGCTGGCGATTCAGATCACGGAGTTAGTCGAAGAAAATCTGAAGCTGGTGCGGAGCGGGGGTGAGAGGTGAGAAGTGATTGGTGATTAGTGATTGGTGATTGGTGGGGAGCGCGTGAAAAGTGAAAGGTGAAAGGTGGGGCGGTAGGGCGAAAACCCGACTCCGCAAAGCCTACGTCGCGGCCCGTCTTTAGGCACGACACGACGCAGACCAGGGGCCGCGCCAAAGCGTAGCGACGGCGGGTCTCGGCGCGTGCGGGATGAGCCATTTAGATTACGTGTGTCCGTGGCGGATTTGAGCCGTTTGGGATGGGATTGGCTTCGCCCATGAACCGCCACTCCGCCAACTACACCTGAATGGATCACAATTGATTTGCTGCAGAGGCTTTTCCGAAAAATCGCGTCTGAAGCGAAACCAACCCCCCACTCCAAACGGCTCAAATCCGGCGCGGATAGACGTGATCTAGATGGCTTATCGTGGGCGCGCCGAGACCCGCCGTCGCTACGCTTTGGCGCGGCCCCTGGTCTGCGTCGTGTCGTGCCTAAAGACGGGCCGCGACGTAGGCTTTGCGGAGTCGGGTTTTCGCCCTACCTCTTCCCGGCGTTAGCACTTGCAAGGTGGGGCCGTCCGCGCCAACTGATAGTGGTGAAGCTTTACATTATTGCTGGCGAGTCCAGTGGTGATGGCCATGGCGCGGTCTTGATGAGCGAATTGCTCGCGATGGCGCCGGATATCGAGTTTTATGGCGCCGGCGGCCCCAAGATGCGGGAAGTGGGGGGCTCACACATCTTTGATTGGACCCAGGAAGCGGTTGTTGGTCTTTGGGACGTCCTAATGAAGTATCCATACTTCCGAGAGCAGTTCCATCGGATGTACCGTGAGATTATCGAATTACAGCCAAGCGCAGTGATCTTTGTCGATTATCCAGGATTTAACCTTCGGCTCGCTCGTTATCTTCATCGAAAAGGGTTCCGCAGGAAGAAGATTTATTACATCAGCCCACAGGTGTGGGCTTGGAACCGTGGCCGGATTCCGAAGATGTCGCGCTTTCTTGATCTGATGTTATGCATCTTTCCGTTCGAGAAGCCGCTCTACGAAGCAAGTGGACTTCGGACTGAGTTCGTAGGACACCCGATGTTGGCGCAGTTAGAAATGCGGAGAATTTCGGCGAATCGGGATCCAAAGTTAGTCGGCTTACTTCCCGGTAGCCGCGAACGAGAGGTTCGACGGATCCTTCCGCCGATGTTAGCCGCAGCAACGTTGTTAAAGCAGCGGGATCCGGAAATGCGCTTTGAGGTATCAGCGGCCTCCGCTAAAATGACAGTTTTGATAGAAAAAATCGCAGCTGCGTGCGGATTTACCGGTCTACCGATCAGTGTGGGGAACGCATCCAATCTTATGCAACGTGCGACAGTGGGAATGGTGGCTTCCGGCACCGCCACGATGGAGGCAAGTTTTTTTCGATTTCCTTTTGTACTGATTTATAAGGTGTCGTGGTTGACGTTTATTCCAGGAAGGTTGCTAGTCCGAGTTCAACATCTCGGTATGCCGAATATTTTAGCGGGGCGCACGATGATCCCGGAATTTATCCAACATCAAGCGCGTCCAGAAGCGATTGCGGAAGCAGTCTGGGAATTATATAGCAATGAATCCTTGCGCACCTCGATGATCCGGGGAATGGATGAGGTGATCTTGCAACTTACCGAGGTAGAAGCGGGACATCGGGCCGCTGAAGTAGTTTTAAGGGAGTTGGGTGCGCCGGTGCTGAAGTAATATTAGTATTGAATTAAATTATTAAGGCACTTAGGATGCGCTGAATTTGACCCTATGATGCGGTTAAGGTTAGGTGGCGAGACTGGGGCCGCGGGGAGATTGCACAGCGGCTTACATTTTAGCACTACTCAGGAGGAGTTTGCTTCGTGAATAGGATCGGCTGTTCTATCAATCGTGAGGTTAAGGTAGCTCGAGACGACGGTGGCTTTTATCTGCAGCGTTCAATCTGCTCGATTGAGCTGCGGTTTGAGGAAGAAACCGAGGTCTTTATTGCCATTGCCTGGCATACAGGAGCGAAGTTATTGGGTCATGGCCGTAAAGAGTGGAAGTCCGATGGCTTAGCCAAGGCGATTAAAGAGCTTCGAGAGTATTCACCTTCGCCCGAAGTACCCTATCCAGCTTGTCTCATGGACATTCTGGCTCAGTTACCGCTCAACGTAGTGAAGTTTAACCGGGATGAAACCGGCGAGACGGCCGAAAACGCATCTCAGGAACAATCTGATATTCAGCGATCCTCTTCGGCTTCCTAAAAGTCTGATCGAACCGTGATTTGGAGGGCGCGCGTCCTCGCGCGCCGTGAAGTGTTTCTTGAACCGGATACCAATTCAGCCGTCGATGGTTGAATACATTTGGCTCCGCGAACGGCGGATCGCGACGACGCGATCCCTCCCGAAATCCTCGCGTCACCTAACAATCTACGTATTTTGCACGAATTAATCTGTGGAAGAGTTTAAGCAGTTTGTTGAATCGCTCTGGGCGCCTTGGCGGGTCGAATATTTCGAACGACGCGATCTGGACAGGGATTTCCTTGAGACCGCTGCGCAGACTTCCAACGACGCTGAGCATCTAGTTGTTTACCGGCGAAAGAGCGGGTTTCTGATCATGAATCGTTACCCGTACTCAGTAGGGCACTTGATGGCGGTGCCATATCGGAAAGTTGCAGATCTCGAATCCCTGACGTCAGCGGAGCGCAGCGAATTACTGGATCTGGCTCTCTACGCGCAAAGATTGCTTCGCGACGTGGTGAAAGCCCAAGGTTTCAATGTCGGATTTAACCTGGGTTCAGCAGCCGGCGCGGGCGTTGAGTCACATGTGCATCTTCATATCGTGCCGCGTTGGGTAGGAGACCATAATTTCATGCCGATCCTTGGCCGGACACGGGTGATTTCCGAGGGATTGCAAGGCCTTTATGATAAGCTGGTTGCGGCTGTGGAGAGGAATCCCTGGATCTTTGAAGGTGAGAAGTGATTGGTGAGAAGTGAGAAGTGGTGGAAGTGCCGAGCGCTGGGATAGCTAATCGTCCTCGTACTCGTCGTCGTCCTCGTCCTCGATAGAAGGTCCTCAGCACGCCCTGTGAGGCATTCACTTTGGGTGCTAATTCGTTCCTCAGTCGTTTTCGAGTCGTGGCACGAACGGCTTTTCGAGGACGAGGACGACGACGAGGACGAGGACGATGAGTACAAAACAGAAAAGGCGAACGTTTGTTCGCCTTTCTGCAGGGGACCGCTTGGCCGCGGTGGAGCTTCCTACAAGCGCGGCCTAAAAGTCGAATTGATCGATGTTATCTTTCGTGAAGACGGTCGGAGGGCCAAGCAGGACTTGGCTGCCGTTGATGATTTTGAGTTTACCTAGCTTGCCGCATTCGACCTCGGTATCGCCGGGTTTGAGTTTTCCATCAATCACGGCGCGCATCACATAGGCGGCGGCGTAACCCAGGTCGACTGGGTTCCAAAGCACATCGCTCTTCACGGCGCCGTTCTTGATAAATGGCTTCATCTGGTTCGGAGTAGATTGGCCGACCACTGCGATTTTGCCGATGAGACCCGCTTGGGTGATTGCGTCAGCCGCGCCGGGGAAGGCAACACTGGAAAGACCGATGATGCCTTTGACATTGGGGTAAGCCTTGATGATTTGGCCAGTCACTTGAAACGCCTTCTGCTGATCTTCTTCGGCGGGAAGGATCGTTACCAAGTGCAGATCGGGATAGGCCGAGGCGATGTATTTCTTGATTTCGGCAATCCAAGCGTTTTGGCCTGCTGCGGTCAAAGAACTCGTCACAATCGCGAAATCGGCCTTTTTCCCAATTTCAGCCACCAAGCAATCAATATCGGCTTTGGCGACGGCATCCGGGGTGCACATCTGCACGAACCATTCGCGAGCGTCGGGCTGGGATTCAGCGTCATAACCGACCACGTGAATACCGGCCCCCAATGCTTTTCGGAGAACCGGCGAAATCGCTACCGGATCGTTGGCGGCAAAAAAGATCCCGTCGACGCCTCGGGATACCGCGTTGTCGATGAATTCAATTTGTTTCTGGATATCGCCTTCCGTTGGCGCGTCCGTACTGACGTCGGTCGGGATTCCGTTCTTGGTCATTTCGGCGCAGGCATCCGCGATTCCTTTCGCAGTTGCGTTGAAGTAGCCGATGCCGACGAGCTTCGGAACGTCGGCGAGTACGACTTTCTTGCCCTTCAAATCTTTCGGATTGGTTGCCTTGCCGCCGTTGTATGCAGTATCAGCGCCGAATGCAGTCACGCTGAGAGCCGTAACCAAAGCGAAGATCGATTTGGCTAGGGTAATGGTTTTGGGTGATTTCATGGGGATGACTGGGGTGGTTTGGTTTTGGCAAATCTGCGGCCGGAGAGGATAAACCTTTCGAGCAGCTGATTTAGCAAAATCGAGATGATTAGAACGGCTCCGATCAGGATGACGGTGGCCTCGCCGCGGAAGCCAGATAATTGCAGGCCGTTCCGTAAGAATTCGATGGTGATGACACCGAGAGCGGTGCCTACGATAGTTCCGCGGCCACCGACAATACTGGTACCGCCGAACACTACCGCCGCGATCACATCGAGCTCTAGGCCCGTCGCGGCATCGGCCCGAGTGCTAGTAACTCGGGAGGTGTAAATGAACCCGGCGATTCCGGCCATAAAACCACTAAGGGTGTAGGCAAAGAGTTGGATCCGATTCACCGGGATACCGGCGAAACGAGCGGCGGTCTCATTGTTCCCGATGGCGTAGATCGAACGACCCAACGGGGTGGCAGCCAGCACGACGGCGCTAATGATCAGCACCAGAATTAAGAGATATACCTGAACAGGCAATCCGAAGATTTCGCCGCTACCGAAGAAAGTAAAAGCATCCGGGAACCCATTGACGGACCGGGATTCGCTAATCCCCAATGAGAGACCGCGATAGATGGCGAGGGTGGCCAAGGTGACGATGAGCGGAGGAACACGCAAGTAGACGATCGCCAAGCCGTTCAATAACCCGGCTAAAGACCCGGTCACGATGGCGGCGATCACCGCTAGCCAGAGAGGGAATCCGAAGCTCTGCCAGGAAAAGCCGAGCGCGATAGCGCTGAGCGCCAGCATCGATCCAACCGAAAGATCGATACCGCCAAGAATGATGATGAACGTCATGGGCACCGCCAGCAAAGCGACCTCGGTCATGAACCGGGTTTGGTTCATGAGGTTTGCGGCCGTGAGAAATCGATCGGACCTCAGCGACAAAACGATCATGACGATGATCAGAACGCCGAACAGCAGGGTCTCTTGCAAGGTTAGCCACCTGATACCGAAAAGCCTGGGAGAGGCTGCTTCCCGGCCGCCACCTCCACTGGCAAGTGCGACTGAGGCGCCCGGTGTGCGACGCCTCCGGAAGACGTCGAGCAAAATGGTCAGAAGGATGAGTGCGCCCTGAACTGCCTGGAACCATTCAGCCCGGATATGGAGGAAGACTAACGCGGTACCGATGGTTTGAAGAAGAATCGCCCCGAAAAGCGCGCCGATGACGGTTCCGGTGCCGCCAAGGATGCTGACTCCGCCGATTACTGCGGCCGTGATAACGGTCAGCTCAAAGCCCGGAGCGACGTTGGATTGGATCGCGGTGAAGTTAGTCGCGTAAAGGATAGCAGCAATTCCGACCAGAAGGCCGTTGAGGACGAAGACCCGGATGGTTACTGCCCGCTCAGAAATGCCGGATAACCGTGCGGCTTCCGCATTGCCGCCAACCGCATAAGGTTCGCGGCCTGTAGCAAAAAATTTGAGCCAGATCGAGAAGATGGCGCCGAATAGGATCAGTGCGAAAATCGGAACCGGTATACCTAAAACGTGTTCGCGACTGATCCCGAACTCTGTGGGTAAGCCGTAGATCCATTTGCCGCCGGTGAAAAGGATAAGCCCTCCCTTAAGGATACTGGCCATGCCCAGCGTCGTGACAATGGAGGGGATGCGGCCATAAGCGACGAGCACGCCATTGATGAGGCCAATCACGCCCCCGGTTAGAATCGTGATCGGGAAGACCAGATACATCGGTTGATGGGCGACCGCGAGTTCGCCGGCGACAGTCGCGCAAATTCCCAGGGCTGCGCCCACAGAGATATCGATATGGCCGCAAAGAATGACCATGGTCATTCCGACGGCGGCGACGCCGATGTAGGAAGAATTGTAGAGGATGTCGACGAGATTGCCTGGTTGGGCGAAGCCGGGGTTAAGCAACGTGACGCCGGCAAAGACAATAATGAACGTCAGAACCAGCACCGTTTCCTGCTGATTCAGCCAGGCAACCCAGTTTCCGAGAGAGCTGCGTGGCGAAGGGGAAAGTCCTGGAACCGAAGGCGGTAAAGTCTCTGTTTTCATCAGAAACGCGTTAGGTTGATCTCCCGTTCTCCGGTTGTCCGACGGCGGCAGTAAGGATCGCTTCTTCGCTGGCGTCGCGCCGAGTAAATTCCGCAACCGAACGGCCTTCGCGCATTACACAGATGCGATCACTGACTCGCAGAATCTCGGGCAAATCGCTCGAGATAACGAGCACGGCGATTTTGTCAGTTCTAGCCAGGTGATCAAGTAAACGATGAATTTCGGCGCGAGCTCCAACGTCAATGCCGCGCGTTGGCTCATCGACGATCAAAATTCTGGGTTTAGTGGCCAGCCATTTCGCGACTACGATCTTTTGTTGGTTACCACCCGAGAGATTCCGAGCCAGCTGCCGGATGGTCGGCGTCTTGATTCGCAGATTGGCAACGTATTCTTCGGCTAACCGGTCCTCTGCTCCAAAATCGAGGAAAGGGCCTTTGGTCATTTTCCACAACCGAGTGAGCCCGATGTTTTGGCCAACGGTCATGGCGGTGAGCAAACCTTGTCGTTGCCGGTCTTCGGGAACGTAGGCGACGCCGAGTTCGATGGCTTGTTCCGGACTCCTAATGTCGACGCTCTTACCATTCAGCTCGATCGAACCGGCCTCCGGGGGGGCGATCCCGAAAATAGTCTGAGCGAGCTCGGTCCGGCCGGATCCGATCAGCCCGGCCATGCCCACGATCTCTCCTGCTCGAAGCTCGATGCTGGCGTCCTTGAGTAGGGGCCGTCTCGCTAAATTCTTCGCGCGCAATACGACCGGCAAATCTTCAGATAATTCGTCTAAATGGGGGGCGGGTTCTTGGGTGAGAGCGCGTCCCACCATCATGCGAATAAGCTCGTTCTCATTAGTCTCTTTGGCCGATTTTATTCCGACCAGCTTTCCGTCGCGGAGGACAGTGACTCTATCTGCCAAGGTGAAGATCTCCTCCAAACGATGGCTGATGTAGATGATGGCGACCTTCTGTTCGCGTAAGCGGCGGATCACGCTAAAGAGACGTTCGGTGTCATGCTGAGTAAGGACCGCGGTCGGTTCGTCGAGAATGAGAATCCGGGCGTGACGCGATAGCGCCTTGGCGATTTCGACCCGTTGACGGTTCCCGACGGAAAGAGCGCCGACCCGCGTAGTGGCATCCAGGTCGGTCGCTTCTAACGAGTCCAATAAAGTCCGGGCTTCGCGCTTTGCCTTTCCCCAATCCAGCGCGGTTCCGAAGAACGTACGCGGCATATGGCCTGCGAAAATATTCTCAGCGACGGTCAGTTCGGGGTAGAGACTGAATTCCTGGTAGATGGTGGCGATACCGAGGTGCTGCGCTTCTCCCGGGTTTGCCAGGTTAACGGGCTGGCCGTTAACCTGCAGCTCTCCCTGGTCGGGCCGGTACACGCCGGAGACGATCTTAATCAAGGTGGATTTACCGGCTCCGTTCTCTCCCAGTAATGCGTGTACTTCGCCGGGCTTGACATCAAAAGAGACGTCATCCAGCGCAACGACGCCCGGGAAAGCCTTGGTAACATTTCGGAGCTCCAAGGCAGGGGGCGCGCTGGCGAAGTACGAAGATTCCGTGGCGTCTGGGTCGGCCATTTTACGGCTCAATAAGGGTCACAAACAGGGAATGGACTGCTTTATCTGAAACAGACGGTATTCGCTGGTTCTTGGGAGGAGGTGCGGGCTAATAGTTGCATCGAAAGAGGAGTAGGTGTCAATAAATAAATCGGAATGATTTATTTTTGGCGGCGCGTCGGTAAACGTTCAAACCCTGCTTCGAGCTCCAGGATGAACTAGCATCTCTGAACTCACCAGCAAGTATACCCGCCGTCGACAACCAGGTTGCTGCCGGTGAAATAACTGCTGGCATCAGAGGCTAGAAAAAGGACGGCGGCAGCGACTTCGCGGGGTTCGCCGACCCGGCCCATCGGCGTGAACTCCAGCCATTGCTTGTACCAGTCGGTATTCGACATTCCTTGCTTGGTCATCTCTGTGCCAATGTAACCGGGAGAGATACTATTGACCCGGATGCCGCGTTTGGCCCATTCGCCAGCCAGAGATTCGGTCAGCATAATGACGCCAGCTTTGGATGTGTTATAGGCAGATTGCGGCTGCGGAACGTTTGAGATAATGCCGGACATGGAGGCCGTGTTGATGATGCTGCCTTTACCTTGATTGAGCATCACCTTGCCGAACTCACGGCAACAGAAGAAAACGGCGTTCAGATTAATGTTAATTACCTGGAGCCATTGTTCGTCGGTGCATTCTTCGGACGGAGCATTGACCGCAATACCGGCGTTATTAAACGCGATATCAATGCGTTTGTGTTTGCTAACGATGTCGGCAGCAACTTGAGCGACCTGGTCCGACTTCGTGAGGTCAGCCGGGAGGAAATCTCCTTCGAGCTCTGCGGCTGCTTTGGGTCCGACTTCGCGGTTTATGTCGACGATGACGACCTTGGCGCCGGATTCTCGCAATGCCTTAGCCGATTCGAAGCCGATCCCGCGAGCACCGCCGGTGACGACTGCGACCCTGCCATCCAGTGGGGTAAGGGGGGAGTAAGTCATGGATGATCAATTGTTCGGGATAAGAACGGTTGTCAACTGGGAAGGAGTTCAAGGAGGTCCGGTAGGGCGAAAATCTCGGCGCGCCCTCCGATGAGCCATCAAGGTTACGTGTCCTCGCGCCGGATTTGAGCCGTATGGGGCGTAATTGGCTTCTCTCCAGACCCGATTCTTCGAAAAAAGGTTCTGCAGCATTTTCGCCCTACCTTTGCCTGGAAACACGCTTGCCATCCGGGCCACAATCTGTAGTATCTTGAATCGTCATGGCCACCTATATCTATGAAACGGTGCCCGACTCCGCAGAGATTCCATCGCGGAGGTTTGAGGTTCGGCAGAGCATGCTTGATGCGCCGCTGACTCACGATCCCGAAACCGGACAGCCTGTACGGCGGGTCATTTCCGGCGGTTTTGGGCTCATGACGGGGTCCAAGAATGCTCCTTCATCTGGGTCAACCTCACACTCGTGTGGCTCTGGCCACTGCGGATGTTGTTAGCGTAGCGTTGATGTCTACAGATACCCAACCTGGGCTCTTTCAGGACTCGGCCCGGTCAACAGTTGTGCCGGCCGGCTCACGGAACGGTCATTCCAGCCAGGTCAAGAACTACGTTCTTGATACGAATGTCCTGCTGCATGATCCGCATTCCGTCTATCGGTTCGCCGACAATCACGTCTGGATCCCAATCGACGTGCTCGGCGAGACGGACAAATTCAAGAACGAACAGACCGAGCGCGGAGCAAACGCTCGTGCGGTCCACCGGTTCTTATCCCGCTGTTTTAATCAGAACCGCAAGCTAGTGACAAACGGGGCTAAGACCCCCGGCGGCGGGACCATCCGAATTGCGGTCAACGAGTTCCTTGGAGACCTCAAGACCAACAAAGAATTTCGCCGGTTTCAACAGACGTTCCGAGACCTTGAGCATCCCGACAATCGGATCCTGGCCTTTTGCCTTTACGTGCAGAGCAAACATTTAGAACGCACGATTCTGGTCACTAAAGACCTGAACATGCAGCTGAAGGCTCTCACCATCGGCATCGAAGCTCAGGATTACGAGAATGATAAAGTCGCTTTGGCCGACGTGGAAGATTATGGGCATCCGATCATCGAGATCGATCCCAAGAGTCTGCAGCGATTTGCCAGTTCGCGTGAACTGCAGCTCGATCCAAAGCCGGCCAGCGGTCTGGCTCTGAACGACTACGTCTTCCTTTCCGGTGGTGATAATAAATTGATGCCAGCCCGACATTTTGGAGGAGGATTGTGCCGGCGCTTAAATCTTCCGCCTGCACTGGTCAACCCACGTGGCGTGCATTTGAAGCCGATGAACCTGGGGCAGCAATGTTTGTTGGATGCGTTGCTGGATCCGGAGATTGCTTTAGTGACCTGCTACGGGCCGGCCGGTACCGGCAAGACGTTGTTGGCGGTCGCAGCAGGACTACATCTTTACTGGAGCGACGTCTTCAGCGGGATCACGGTGAGCCGGCCAGTGGTGGCTATGGGTGACACGCTTGGTTATTTGCCAGGCACGCTGAACGAAAAGATGAAGCCTTGGTTGCAGTCGATTTACGACGCGTTCGAGTTTTTGCTGCCGCCCAATGCGCCGTCCGACGGCGCGAAGAAAGTAAAACGGAATAAGGCGGAGCTGAACGGGATGGCGGCGCCGGGTCCGCAGCTTAGGCCGTACGAACAATTGATCGACCAAGGGGTCGTTGAAATTGAGGCGCTTTGTTACATCCGTGGGCGCTCAATCCCGAAACGTTATTTCGTCCTGGATGAAGCTCAGCAATTGACTCCGCTAGAAGCGAAGACCGTGGTAACGCGAATGTCGAAAGGCTCCAAGCTAGTCATGGTGGGTGACCCGGCGCAGATCGACAATCCGTATGTCGATAGTCGTTCCAATGGTCTGGTCTACACGCGTAACCGGCTGAAGGATCAAGCGATCACGGCTCACGTTTGTCTTACGAAGGGCGAACGCAGTGCGCTGGCGGAGGCTGGGGCGTCGTTGATGTAGCGGCTGCGCGTGATTAATCGGCCCAACGAGGGGAGGGATCGCGTCCCCGCGATCCCGTCGTTCCAGGAGTACAGCACAGATCAAAGCGTTCGGCCATCCAACCTTGCAGACCTATTTGCGGCGCGCGAGGACGCGCGCCCTCCCTGTACAAGGCGTCGAACTCCATTTTTTCGGTTGCTAGGACTCCCAACGTCGATAGCATCCGGCTGTGTTGTCCGTTGTCTTTTATCACCGCTGCCCATGAGAATTGCGCTAGATGCGATGGGCGGTGACTACGCCCCGAAGAATACGATTGAAGGTGCCGCCCTGGCGCTCAAAGCGCTGCCAGAGATCGAAAAGCTGGTTTTGGTCGGCAGTACTCCCGCTATTGAAGCGGAATTGCAGCGCGTCGATTGCCAGGACTCGCGCATTGAGATTTTTCACTCCTCCGAGGTAGTCGATATGCATGAATCCGCTGCCCGAGCCATCCGGCAGAAGAAGGATTCATCCGTCTCGCGATCGATTGATCTGGTCAAGAATCATACGGTCCAAGCTATGGTTTCCGCCGGCCACACAGGAGCAGTGGTGGCGGCGTCCGTGCTGAAGTTGCGAACCCTCCCCGGTGTGATCAGGCCCGCGGTGGCTTGTTTAATTCCGACCGAAAACAAAGTGTTCGTGTTGATCGATGCGGGCGCGAATCCTGATTCCGATGCTCATCACATGGTTCAATTCGCCATCATGGGCAGCATTTATGCGCGTTATGTCCTGAACCGTCAGAATCCGCGGGTTGGGCTGATGTCTATCGGCGAGGAAGACACGATCGGAAACGAAACCACTAAAGAAGCGTTCAAGCTTTTGAAACGCACCCGGCTGAATTTCTACGGGAACATTGAGGGATTCGATCTGTTTGCGAATCCGGTTGATGTGGTAGTGTGTGATGGATTCACCGGGAATGTTGTGCTTAAGACTGCCGAAGCGGCCGCTCTCGCTATTTTTGCATCGTTAAAGCACCAGCTCTTCAAGAATCCCATTCGCAAATTGGGGGCATCCTTTGCCAAAGGCGCATTCCAGACAATTCGCCGGAAAATGAACCCGGATACATACGGAGGCAGCCAATTATTGGGAGTCAACGGTATCTGCATCATCGCGCACGGGGCCAGTTCTCCGTTAGCGATCAAGAACGCGATTCGCGCGGCTGCCGACTCAATCAAGTACGAGCTGAATCCTCAGATTACTAAAGAGCTCGCGGCGTGTGAGGGGAGCCT
>JAFAHI010000688.1 GCA_019237325.1 Verrucomicrobiota bacterium
CGAAAAATTTGCTTTCCCTGTACGCCAGTCACTCAGTCCGAATACCGCGTCTCCTTCCAAAACCGCTCACGCAAATACCACTCCCTTCTCGAAAACCCAGTCACTGAAGTCAATGCGCTGCTTGGCAACAATATGAGCAAAATCCACGGCCGCCTTAAATTCGCAATGGTTAAATGAAACTTCATTTTCGAAGGTAACGGACGTCAGAATCAGTGGGTCGTAAATAATCGCATTTGCGAGACGAATTTTGACCTTTTTACGGACGACTTCAGCAATGCGATCGGCACTGATCATTCGCGACTCTTCTGATGCGTCTGCGGCGAACGACAGCTCGTCGCCTGCTTCCAGCTTGCCGTATAGATCAGGAGCTTGTCCCTGTACTTGGCCAGCGGTCAGACCGGTTCCGCCAACGATAGCCACCAAAGATAAAAAGAGTGGTAGGGCGACTCTGACGCAGCGCTCACAAGGACTTGGCGAAAAGGGAACCATTTTCCGCCTCGTTTATATTAAGCGTTCGCCTAAAATGGAATACGTAGTTCTACGTACGAGGACGTGGAATTCGATTCGGCCAGGATAACGGAAGAGGTTACGGAACCGCTGACTGGAACAAAGAAAACGGATTAAAGGATCAAAGAAAATGTCGTTTGCTGAGGGAGATTTTACTCCAAAACCAAACATCCAGCCGCAGGCTCATACCGGAAAACCCCGCGCTCAGGCGCTCGCCCCGAAAGAGCCCAGGGCAGGCTCGCCGAGTTGAATTGCCGATCCACCTCCTGGCGCAACATCCGGGCGCCAAAAGCCTTGCTGTAACCTACCCGAAGCAGAAACGCGGTCGCCGGTCCTCCATCGATCACAAGCGCTGTCCCGAAGAAAATCGAAAGCACTTCCAATTTTTGTCTAATCAGGTTGTACAAAATCAGCTTCTGGGTTTCGAGATCCAGCGGACGAAACACGATTCGTTCCGAAATTCTGGCGAATAACTCCGGGCGCAATGACTGCGCGGCGACATCGAGTGCAACTCGCTCCATGGTTGAATAGGGAGCATTCTCCATCTTAGCAAGGTCGCCGCTACCAAGATTGCTGGTTAGAACGACATAGAACCGGCTCACCTTCAGCCTTTGTCCGGAAGGGGTCGTTAATACTCCCTCTTCAAGCAAAGAAAGGAGGACATCAATGGTCCGAGGATGTCCCTTTTCGATTTCGTCGAAAAGGAGCGTGGTTCCCTTCGGATGCCGGCGAATGGCCATCTCGGCACGGCCAAAAAATTCAGCCAGACGCTGGTCAGACGAGTATTCATTCATAAAAATCATCTCGAGCGTCTCTTTTGAACCGAACAGCGCCTCGGTGAAGCACTTGGCCGATTCCGTTTTCCCAACTCCGGTCGGCCCGAGCAACAGAAAGCTGCCCTTGGGTCTGACCCCGGTGTCGTTCAATCCCAACTCAGCCGCTTGTACCGCTCGAGATATGCGAGCCATCGCGAACCGCTGACCGACGATCCTCTCCTCAAGAATCTTTGGTAGATCAGCCAAGACGATCGCCGGTTGGTTAGTTGCTGTTTGGACGTCCATTGTTGGATCTGAGCGTTGCACTGTAGACCCGTGGCTCGGCGGATTCTTAGGCCTAGCAACAAACGGTCATAGCAGACGTACGTCTCTCCGTGATGATCCGGGGACATGCGGGAGCCTCGCCCTACCAACCAGATCAATTCCCTGGCCGGACTACCACTCCTGCCGTGTCGTTTCTAACATTATTATTATCCGCGGCCGGACTCGGGTTGGCAGACGATTGACCTTCCAATTTTTTCATCCGCTCGTTTAAAAGGCCGACTGCAGTGGTTAGTTTGCGCTGTCCGTCTAACGTCTGCTCAGCTAAAGATTGGATGTTGCTGGCAAGTTTTTGCTGTCCCTCTCGCATCGATTGCATGTCCTTGTTCGCATCTTGTACCCCGCGCTTGGCTTCTGCCAGGTCCCGAGCGGTTTCTCCGGGTAACGGTTCGGGTGCATATTCGGGTCGATGAAGACCAAGAACCGGTCCTAATAAAATTTCACCCGATTGATTCTTGGTCCGCGTAACCCAAGCCGGTTTCTGTTCGACCCGGTAGATCGCATGCCGTTCATGCATGATCCGCGGATCCGCCGGATCGACATACCGATTTACTCCGTAGACCTTTACTTGCTCTGATTGGCGCACATTGGCAACGGTGCCGATCGGCCCCGTTGGCGTGGCAGTTCTGGGAACCGAGTCCGCTTGCGTCAAGCGATGACTTGGCGGAAGAACCACCACCTCAGGTTCAGGTTCTGCGCAGCCTGTCAGGAGCACGGAAGTGAGCAGAAAAGGAAATGCCAAGTCTCTATACATACAACGTTATTTTATGTTTTGATTAGTCGAGCCAAATGCAGGCAGCAGCGGGTTCAGCAAATTAGCCGCGTCCGCAGGCAACGTCTTGCGAACCTGTTCCTGAGCCTTCTGAGCCAGATCAGCCAAGCGACGCGCCTCACGCTCATCGTCTCCGCCCACTTTCGCTTTGCTCAGATCAATCGCTTCCGTGCAGTAAACATAATACTGTTTCCCAGCCGGAACCCGGACAAAGAATCCATCTCGTTCGATCGTCTGAGCGATTTGATCGGCATATCGATCCAGCACACTCTGAGTCGCGCCGGACGCAGGATTGATTACCCCACCCTGAAGAGCGCTGAGACCCATCGAGCTACCATTAGTATAAACGCGGTTCCCAAGAACACCGGAACTACCGGTGGAAAAAGCTCCAGCAATCCCGCTAATCAACGATGCCGCGTACAACTTGATCACGTCGTTGTTAGCAGTTCTGATCACATCTCCTCTCAAGCCCGCGCTACCGTCCGTGATACCGTAAGTATCAAATTCATCGTCCTTCTCCATGTCGAGGGCGATGCCGCGCACCACCAACTCCCGGCCTTTGCCATCCGCTTCTTTTAACACAAAGGTGAACTCACCCTGGCTAGCAATGCGCTCCCTTACGGTATCGATGCTGGCAACACTATGTACTTCGGAATTGGCTCGAATTATCTTCTTGCCGTTCCAACAAAGATCCTCCGTCACCAACCCGATCACCGGGGTCGAGAGATTACCCGAATCAACTGTATTAACCAGTTGGCATTTAACCAGGCGAAATGCCGGAGCATACTCGCCGCCAAGATCGGGACGAGGTTTGTCAGGCTGTTCCTCGGCAGCAAAAATGCTTAGCGATCGCGTGGCCGCAGCCTTGGCCGGCTCGTCAACTGCGCGCGGTAGCGAAATCTGGACAGGAGCCGGCACCTCTCTGCGCGGCCTGATTTGCGAAGGCGCAACCGGGTTGAAATTTCGCAACGAGCTGGTCATGGGCTCGGTGACTTTCACCAAATCTTTGGCGACTTGGGCCTGCCGATTCGCAATTCTCGCCGGGCCATTGCCTCGCCACATGGTGTAGAGAAAGGTTCCTGCAATCGAGACCAGAGCGACTAACGTTACCGAAAGTGTCTTTCTATTCAGCATGCTGAGCGACCTGGTTGGCCGCCGGCGACGGAGTCGGTTCCGGCGGGTTTTTCAATTCTTTGTGAGCCCGATGTGGAGTTTTCTTTCCCGACTTCGGATGTCCGTTACCTTGATCGCCGGACGAATCGCTCGTACCGGAGTCTGCCGTCGGCAATGTACCTGGTGGTTCCTGCCATTCAGTGGCTGCCCGTTTTTTAGGATCGCCTTCCCCTTGGACCTGACGGATGACCACTTCAAATTTATTGGTTACTGCGAGATCATTTCTAACACCCGTAGCGCTTCCCGTTACAATGAAGAATGCGGTTTGCGCTTTCCCGGCAGGGACTAAACCACCTGCGTCCGAAACCGATTGCTGATACACATCATTTCCCACCCGGACTCCAAATCCCTCAGGGTCGTAAAAGAAATCTTTGTCCGTCCGGTTAGCGAGTTGAATCTCGAAACCAAGCGAATCCAAAGCGTCATCTCTGATAACTCGCTTCACATTGACTTCGATTCCATTCGCCCCGGAATTCGTGTTGGGCTCAGCCACATCCATGTTCTGATAGACTTCGGGGGCACTAACTTTGAGCGTTGGAAAGGCCTTCACTTTGTCCAAGAAACCCAACAACCGGGCCGGAGAGACCTGCTTAACGGTTTGCTGCGGAGTGTGACCTCCTGCATCCCCGGAGTGCCCTCCTTCGCCCTCACGAAAAATCACTACGAAACAAGGATCGGCCGCCTCTTTACAATATAAGGCGTAAACCTTGCCCCCCAGCACGACAGTTAAATTACCTTCTACTCCAGCCCGGACCGCTTTTAAGGATAAAAAGTTGGTCCCTTTGTTAAACGAAATTTGAAATAAATCGGGACCGTCCGGGGCTGGATTGGAGCTAAAACCGAACCCGTCCAAAGCCTCGATTTTCTCAGGGAACTCGATAGTGGTGATACCGTGAGTGCCCAGCCTGATCTCGGCGGGCTGGTCCTGGCTCAGATTTAAACGAACTACCTTTGACGACAGAGTATCGTCTGCAAAGGCCAGCAGCGGAATTACCCCGCCGATTATCGCTAGAATCAGTCGCATACTATTTATTTTCAGTGGTTTGTACGCTTAATGGCTCCGGCTGTCCGAAGGCATAATCGACGACAGCAAAGGGATACCGTTGATTTCGTCCTATAAAAGGATTGCGTACTAGCTTGAGATTTAGGGCAATCGGTTGTGGTTGATCTACCTGTTGGTCACCGATCTGTGCCTGGGTCAAGATTTGCCCAATCACCCGACTCATCACAACACCACCTCCGATTCGTTGCAGGTCGATCCTAGCAATCTCCAACTTTTGATGAATGCTTTTTTTCTTAAATTCGTCGGCCAACCCTTTGAACTCGTTTTTTGCCTTTTCGGCAGCTTCCGGGAGAAAGACCCGGTTAAGGGTGTCGGGCGCATCGAACCCCTGTGGACCTCTGTCGAGGAACGACTTAGCGGCCCAATAGGAGACCGTATTCAAAATCTCATCGCTCTGTTCCACCGGCACCAAAGGAGCAATAATCAGCGACTCGGTACCGT
>JAFAHI010000717.1 GCA_019237325.1 Verrucomicrobiota bacterium
GGCGGGGGCCGGGCTATTGGCGTGGGGGCAAATCTCTCAAGGGTCCAAGTTTCGGGCGACATTTTCTCTGAGTGAATCGCGTGATCTGGTCGAAGCAGCCAGCAGGCTTTTTTCCTTGCTCCGGGCCATGGATCGAGAGCCGGTTACGGCAATTTATGTAGAGAAAGTCCCGGAAACCGGAATTGGCAAAGCGATCATGAATCGGCTTTATCGAGCTGCGAGCGGGAGCGCGGGGAATGGGAAACGTGAAAAGTGAAAGGTTCGGTCCCGTAGAGGACAGAACTTTCACTTTTCACCTTTCATCTTCACGTTCCCCGTGCTCCCGCTCGTCCCCGGCATTCGCGCTGCTGTCGGTCGCTTCCGCTCGTTCTCGTTCCTTCTTGTCGGTGCCAGGCGCGATAATGAGAGTGATCTCACCTTTAGGGGTATGGGTGGCGAAATGTTCTCGAAGTTCTGACACAGTTCCCCGCCGGAATTCTTCGAAATGTTTCGTCAGTTCGCGAGCGACGCAGATCTGGCAAGTGGGCTCTAAGCTGTTAAGCGTTTCGAGTGTCTTCAACAGGCGATAAGGGGATTCGAAATAGATCGAGCTAGCCTCACGTTGTAAAGCTGCGCGCAGTTCCCGTTCGCGTCGGCCGCTTTTGTTGGGCAGAAATCCGCCATAATAGAACTTGTCAGTCGGTAACCCGGAACCGACGAGAGCAGTGGTTACAGCGGAAGGGCCCGGAATCACTGTGAACGGAATTTGGTTTTGCTGGCACCGACTGATCAGGCGAAAGCCGGGATCAGAGATGGAAGGCATACCGGCGTCCGAGACGAGGGCGATGGATTCGCCTTGCTCAAGGTATTGAATGATCTCGGCCGTACGCTTCGCTTCGTTGAATTCGTGATAACTGAGTAGCGGTTTCTCGATCTCGTAGTGGTTGAGCAAAATCCGAATCCGCCGGGTGTCTTCGGCTGCGATTCGATTTACATGGCGCAGGACCTCAAGCGCCCGCAAAGAAATGTCACTTAGATTACCAATCGGCGAACCAACGATATAAAGCACAACCGATCAAAACCCTTCTGTTAGAAAGGCGGTTACTTGTTTGGCGCAATCTTGTGCCGCAACCGGGATCGCTTGGTGTTCTTGCGTTGGGAGGTCCTCTCCTACGAAGAAATACGATTGGCCTTGGAAATCCTTGTTTACGAGGACCTGCCCGGTCCCGCCGCGAAGCACTTCGACGTGAATTTTGAGCGTAATTTGGAACTCGGCGGATGCCAAAACGTCGCCAACCACGGATTTGGTTTGGGTTCGGATCACATCGGTTATAGTGCCGTGAACGATCGCATCCGCCTCATCTTCACCGGTGATCGGGTAGGACCCGTCCGTTTGCAGTTCTTTAATGAAAGTATCTGTCACCAAGGCTTGTACCTGGGGTTCGAACGATTTGTTATCGAAGATCGGCACAGAAAGACTGTGCACGCCTTTCATGTAGGTAGGCGTGACTGGGCCCAACGTATAGCAACCAGAAAGGACAGACACCCAGAGCAGTGCGCAGCGAACGACCCACCTCATCGAACTCCTTACTGCGAAGGAAGGTTCGGTTCGGCAGGTTTCACATCGTTGGGCGGAACCATCGGCGCCTTTTGATTATCCGGAGTACCATTTGCGGGATTATTCCCTAAGGGATTATTCCCGGAATTGCCACTCGCTGGATTGTTCGGATTGGGATTTGGATTGTTTGTATTGGCGGCGGGATTAGCTGCCGCCGCCGGAGTCGGCGTCGGTGTCGGGCTTGGCGCTGGCGGTCCAACGAAATCTGGCCGCGAAGTCGTATCTACCTGGGCTTGCAACCTGCGGCGCTCGGCTTGGGTCTGCCCGGTCTCGGGATTCTCGGTACCAATCTTCAGCGCCTCATCGCCCATCTTTGTCCGGATCTGATCCATCCGAGTTTTCGCTCGGTTAGCTTGCTGGGAGTCCGGTTGCTGCTGCAGCACTTCATTGTAATAAACGTAAGCGGCCTTGTAATTGTGCTGCTTGTCATAGAACCGAGCGATGTTGAACGCATCATTCGATTTGCGTCCTTGCAGGGTCCTCAAATTGTCTTGAGCCTGCGCCGCTTTGTGGCTGTTAGGAAATTTTACGAGGAAATCCTCGAATGCTTCTTGAGCACGGACCGCTGCGGTCTCGTCATATCCAGTCGCCCGACTGGCCTGCAGATATACGTATCCAATTTGATACATGGCATCGGCGGCTACGTCGCTGTTAGGGTATCGGTCAACGACCTGTTGATAGGCGGTAACCGTGGAAGTAATCGATCCCGACTTTTCAAGAGCTTGACCGATCCCAAACTGGGCGAGAGGGGCAATCTTACTAAACGGCCCATTGGTGACGATCTTCTTGAACATCTCTTCGGCCTTCGCCATGGATGGCAAAGTCGGGACGCCGTAGACATCAACTCGTCTCCCGTCCAGATAAGCCTTTGCGATTGTGTATTCGGCCTCGAGAGCGGGCTCGAAATTCTCACTGCGAGGATATCGTTCGACGATGGTCTGGTAGTCGTCAAAAGCTTTCTCGAGTTTGCCTTGTTTTTCGTACATCCGGCCAGAGTTGAACAGCGCGGCAGGGGCGATATCGGCTCGAGGGAAACGCCGGACAACCATTCTATAAGAAGCGCCGGCGTGCGCCCAATCGCCACGCTCCTCATAACGCTGCCCGAGATCGAACTGCTCCTGCGCGTTCTTCTTGATCTCGATGTCTTCGGCGCCACCGGGAAGGAAGCCTTCACCTTCTCGATAGATGATCGGAGCGGGGCTCCGCTGTGCCAGGATAAGGATAAGAGCAACCAGCGGAACGACATACCGCAGCGTCTGTTTCATAAGCGGGGAAAATAATTGCCAGGAATAACGAACGTCAAGCCTCAGGGATGTTGAGCGTGGAAGGATAATGAGACTTAGGCATTTGTCGAGTAGTAAACGCCTGAGGGAACGAAGCGGTGAATGGGCGAAACGGCGAATGGGCGAAACGGCGACGCGGCGAATGGCGATTTTGGGCCCACCACAGCGCGCCAATTCTTGGCCCGGTGGTGTTAGGCCAATGATTTGTCCCTGGCTAGTGGTGCAGGCGGGAAAGCAGCCGGAGGCATTCGCCGCGTCGCCCATTCGCCCATTCGCCCATTCGCCCATTCGCCGTTAGTCCGACAGGGTGAAAGTCTGGTGCTCCCGCGCGCTATTAATGCGCCGTGGGTGACGGGCTTGGGCTCATCAACTGATTATCTAGAAGTGACCGGTCGGCATTCGTGCCTGGGCCGATCAACGGTTTGGCTAAAGGCGTGCCCGCGCTGTCATTCGCACTTGGGCTTGGCGATGGGCTACCTAAATGACCTAGTCCGGAGCTGTCCGGGGTCTCGGTGACTCCGTAGCTATCTTTTAGCGGCTGGGAGCTCAGGTATTTCGTTTCGGTCCAAAGGTCGACCACGATCCCAGAGGCGCGGACTCGGGAAAGGCCAGATGCGGTATCGTTTTCTAAGACAAAAACGAGCATCCCAGGCAGGAGGAAATAAGCGTGTGTTTTGTCCTGGAGCTCAACATCGGTGGAGGCGCTCTTAGCGTCGGCCAGCTTTGCGGCGTCGCCTTTGTTCGGGGTTGCGTAGGGGCCATTGACTCGGACCCAACGGTAGCCTTGTTCGGCAAGCGCTTTAAAGTCGGTCGCCGTTGCCGTCGTCACCGTCGCGGCTGTTAGTAAGCATAAGAGGGTGAGAAATTTAGCCGCCAAACCGTTTTGGGTAGCCCCGACGCTGTTTGAACTTTCCTCCTCGATCATATTCTATTGACGTCCTGCTTTGCGCGAACGTCAATCATCCCTTTGGGGGAAAAGGCGTTTAATTACCTGGATTCGTACGGTTTACTTGGCGAAGCGGTTACCGTGCGCGCTCCGGAGGCCGGTAATTCAGTAATCAGCAGGTCAGATTACTACTACTTACGACGGCGTATCGCGAACACCAGAAAAACGAGGACGAGTACGAGCACGACCGTAGGTCCGCATTGACCCGGGTCGTCGATTGTGATTGGTAGTCTAAGGGTACAAGAAGGGATAACCTTTCTGGTTTCATGAGTATGCAGCTAGTCTCAAGGTCGCCCGCCATCGCGCGGTTGCTGAGCAAAAGTATTGATTACGCCGGCTTGTTTCCGCCTGCCAGCCTTGCCTTGTCAGAGGCGGTAGAGATATTTAAGCGGTACCTGCAAGGACGAGGGTCCTGGATCATCAGCTCGATTGTTTTACCAATCGACCGGCTTACGGAGGCAGCCGGCTCTTTTGCTGATACTCCTTTTCGTCTGACGGTTATTCCCCGAAGAACTGAAGACTCGCACCAATGGTTGGACCGGTTACGAGAAGATTGCGGCCATCTGCGATCGTTCCTGAGCACTCATCCACAGGTTGCAATCCAGGCGCTGGAAATTCCGTTACCTAAATCAGGCGAGACAAGTGAGATCGCAAAGCGGGTTGAGGAACTTGTGCCGTTAGTGAACGATCACCGAGTATTTTTGGAGCCGCCGCTGGGCGAGAGCTCTTTTCGGGACGAGCTGGCTGCAACGATAGCCGCTCTGCAACGTCATCGCTTGTCCCTCTGGGGAATCAAGTTGCGTATGGGTGGTACAGTTCCCGGTGCTTTCCCGTCCATAGCAATGGTTGCTAATGTGTTAGCGACGGTGCGCGATAATCAGGTACCCATAAAATTTACTGCCGGACTTCATCACCCATTGCGTCACTGGGACAATGATCTTGGCGTTTACATGCATGGGTTTATCAACGTGCTAATGGCTGCGATGTTCGCTCACGCCTGCCGGCTTCCGCCAAAAAATATCGAGACGATTCTCACCGATGAACGAAGCAAACATTTCGTTTTCAACGGAAACGTTGCTCGTTGGTTAGACCTGCCTATTAGAACCGAACTGATTGAGGACTTACGGCGATTGATTGTGGGTTTTGGCAGCTGCAGCGTCGAAGAACCGTTAGATGATCTTAGGACGCTAGGCTGGGTGGATTAGCTCAGATCCGGAAGTACGGAATAATCTCACGGAAAGACGCAAAGGCTATTCAAGCTTAGATCTTACCTTTGCGTCTTTGCGTCTTTGCGTGAGATTTTTCTGTGCCCTGCTTCCTGCCTATTCCCGCCGACCACCCGTTTCCGATACAGAATCTGCCATACGGCGTGTTTAGTGCCCGCGAGAAAGGGCCGCGGGTGGGTGTCGCCATTGGCGATTACGTTCTGGACTTATCGGTGCTTTCGGAAGCCGGCTTGTTGCCGAGTTACGGCGTTTTTGCGGAGCCTTCCTTAAACGCCTTTATAGCGTCTGGTCGCGACTTTTGGAATGAAGTTAGAGCCACGCTGCAATACCTCCTTGATGAGGAAACCACCACTTTGTCCGGGAATCGCCGCTTACGCACACGTGCACTTATTCCGGTCCAGGAGTTGACGATGCATTTGCCGGTGGCAGTTGGAGACTACACGGACTTTTACTCATCGAAGCAGCACGCGATCAACGTGGGCACCATGTTTAGGGATAAAAACAATCCATTGCTGCCGAACTGGCTCCATTTGCCGGTCGCTTACCACGGAAGAGCAAGTAGCCTAGTGGTTTCCGGGGCCCCAATTCGCCGGCCGCGAGGTCAAACGAAGCGCCCGGAAGCAGCGACTCCGGGATTTGGGCCCAGTCTGGAACTCGATTTCGAGTTAGAGATCGGCTATTTCGTCGGTCAGGGGAACACGTTGGGCGAGCCGATATCTGTGACCGATGCGCAGCAACATCTGTTCGGCTTAGTCTTGGTCAACGATTGGAGCGCTCGAGATCTGCAGCGCTGGGAATATGTTCCTTTGGGACCGTTCCTGGCTAAGAATTTCAGTACCAGCATCAGTCCGTGGGTCGTGCCAATGGCCGCGTTACAGCCTTTTCGTGTTGCCGGGCCGAAACAGGACCCACCGCCTCTTCCTTATCTGAGCGACGGCCAAGACTGCGCGTACGATATCGCTCTCGAAATCAAGTTGCAGACTGCCGCCATGGCCAATGCTTACACGATCAGCCGTACTAACTTTAAAGAGATGTACTGGAGCATGAACCAACAGCTGGCGCATCATACCGTCACCGGCTGCAATCTCAGGCCGGGCGATCTTTTGGCCAGCGGTACATTGAGTGGCGCCGAAAAAAACAGTTACGGAAGTTTATTGGAACTCGCCTGGGGCGGCAAAGAACCGCTGGAATTGCCGAACGGCGAAAGACGCTCGTTCCTGGAAGATGGCGACACGGTGATTCTGACCGGCTACGCCCAAGGAGATGGTTATCGGATTGGGCTAGGCGAGGTGAGAGGGACGATTGTGTCGGCGCCGAGCTAGGGGAATGGGAGAAAGGGCGAATGGGCGAATAGGTTGATCGAAGCTGCACGCCGGTAGGGCGAAAAACTCGGCGCGGTTAAGATTCGCCACGACTCTTGCTTTGTCAGCGCCGGTTTTTAGCCGTAACCCACAGGTAGCCACTAGCGGAAACTTCC
>JAFAHI010000175.1 GCA_019237325.1 Verrucomicrobiota bacterium
GTTCCGGAAGAGACGCCGTTTGGCCAATTATCCGCAGTCTGCGGGGAAGCGGCGTTTCGCTTTCTGGAGAGAGCGATCCAATTGGCGGTGGAAGGCGGTATTGATGCGATCTGCACCGCGCCGTTGAACAAGGAAGCGCTCCACCGGGCCGGTCATTATTATCCCGGACACACCGAGATTTTGGCAGAGTTAACTGGGACCCGAGAAGTATCGTTGATGTTGGTGGCTCCAAAGCTCAAGATCATTCATGTCACCGCGCACGTTGGTTTAGCGGAAGCGATTCGCAGGATCGACGCAGCTTTGGTGGAGCGGACCATCGCTCGAGGTCGCGAAATGTTGTTAGACGGCGGCGAACCTCGCATCGGTGTTTGTGGGATCAATCCGCATGCAGGCGAGAACGGGATTTTTGGTGAGGGAGAAGAGAAGGAAAAGATAGCGCCGGCGGTTGAAAGCTGCAGGAAAAAGGGGTGGTTAGTCCAAGGACCACTTCCCGCTGATACGCTCTTCTACTTAGCGGCATCCGGTCGTTTTGATTTAGTCGTGGCGATGTATCACGATCAAGGTCACGGCCCGTTCAAAGTGTTGGGTATTGAAGAGGGCGTCAACGTGACGGCGGGGCTACCGATTGTGCGCACGTCGGTCGATCACGGTACAGCGTTCGACATCGCTGGGTCGGGCGAGGCGGACGAGAGAAGTATGTTAGCTGCTCTGCGGTTAGCCGCGGAACTCGTGAACGTGAGACGTGAGAGGTGAGAAGCGAGAAGCTCCCCTGGATCCCAGGTGAAAAGTGAAAGGCTTGCCGTGAGCAAGCATTAAGCGCGTCGAACGGGTGATTAGGGATTGGTCGTTCGCGGCGATCCCGCGCGCTCCCGGCGATAGCGGCGTTTTTCATGGGCCGATGGTCAAGCCCACCGCGGCTGCTAATTTGCGTTGATTTTGCTCAAACGAGAGGAACTCGGTTGCTCCTAAATGCAAGGCCGTGGCGACATGCAGAATATCGAACGCCCTATGTCCACTGTGCATCGTGTAAATCGAGCTTAGACGCTTTGCTTCCTGAACCACGCTGGCAAGATTGCAGATCGGCCGGTCAAAATGGCCCGCGACTTGGTCCGCTTCAAAAGCGGCTAAGATGGTTGCGCCAGCGGAGGCGTCCCGTAGTTTCCGAAAGACGCTCAATCGAATAGCGTTCGGTAACTCGTATTCGATAAAGGGAGAAATCGTTAGCGCTTCGGGGCGTCTTATTCGGCTTAGTCTCGTCCGTGCTCTCGAGGTATGAGCGTCCACCATGTAGAGAGAATAAAGGAAGGACGTATCACAAGTGATCATACTGACGCGCTTCCGTGCGTGTGATAGGGGCTGACTAATACTGGCCTTTGTTTTGGTCGAGGAGCTCGGCGCTTTGTTGCTCCGTTAATGGCCGTAGTTGTAGGCGGTCCAAAGCGAAAGCCGCGCTTTGATTCCAATGGGTGCTCCGCCGGGCTTTAGCACCGTTTGCGGGGACCAGGCGGGCAATCGCCACGCCCCGGCGAGTGATCGTAATTTCTTCACCGGCCTCCAGCCATTTCAAGAGCTGGGTGTACCGATTACGCAATTCTCGGACGGTAGCGGTCTTCATCGTGCTACATAAGTGTAGCACATCCCCAGGCTGCGGCAATGCCACGGTTGCGACCGAGTCGGCCTCGTCCCCGCGGCCGCGTGAAGCCAGCGCTCCACAGTTTCGCTCGTCCGCGGCCGCAGAAAAGCGTGCTCGACAAAAGCTTATCCCTACGGTTAGCCGTTCAAGTGGGGAAAATGGCCGTTCCTTTATCTTTTATCAGAATGAAGGTGCTTTCGGCCGGATCATTAGGCAAGGTTGATCAACTCGATGACGATAGCGGCGGTGGATCTCAGCAGAGTAGAAGCTCGCAGCCCGAAGGCCAGAGTTTTATGGATCCTTTTTGGACATAGAACTTACTGGTTGGGCCAGTTAGCTGCCTGGGCCGGGATTTGGTTGTTATTTTGCGCGATCTTCGTTGCTGCGTTGTCCGATTCTAGAACGCCCTATTTTCTGGTCGATGAGTCCTTTTTCTGTTTTCTAGGCTTACTCTCGACCCATGTTTTGCGGGCGATTTTCTTTTTCCTGCATTGGGATCGCCTAGGTTTGGTTTCTCAATGGCCGCGGTTACTAGTGGTGATTTTATTCCTTAGCGCCGCTGAATCGTGGACTTTCATTTCGTTTCGTCCACCACTGCATCACGAAGTATACACTCGAATCGCTCCCCACGCGCAATCCCCGGGGCTGAGAATGCATCGAGTGGAAAACGGCGAGAGCCCGTTTCCTAGTCTGGCCAGGTTTTCATTCCAGTTTGCGAAGTCCTTGCTGACTTTGTTTGCCTGGGCCGCCATCTATTTT
>JAFAHI010000632.1 GCA_019237325.1 Verrucomicrobiota bacterium
TTCAGGCCGATAACATGAACCTGGCTCTCATTCAGCAACCGAATAATTTCGAGAAGAGCCCCTACCTTATTCAACAGAAAAACAGAGAACTGTTTAACGGTTGGTCCAGACGTAGTTTCTCTAACCTGAGCTCCGGCCGTGGCCATCTAAAACGCAAGAAAACTTTAATTGTAGGAGTAGATCAAACAAAACGTAGTCGCCGCTTGAGCGGAGCTCGAGACTTCGACGTAATATAATCCGCTGGCGTCTGGGCTAAAACCCGCCGCAGCCTTGTTATCCTTTTGGTAAGTTTGAACTTCGACCGGATTTCCATGGTCGTCAAACACCGAGACGGTGAAACCCGTAGAGCCATCGGTGCCTGCGACGGAAAACCAATAAGCGTTGCCACTGTAGAGATTGACTTGGAGCGTCTGGGGGTGGCCTTGCGAAACTTGCGCGTACCACGTTCCATCCCTGAGCTTGAATCCGTCATTTTGAAAAGCGCCGGCAAGATCCAGGACCTCGCTATGCGCTCTCGTCTGGTCGTCAGTGTCTGCGCCGAATAGCACTGCTGCCCCGAGAACAAGTGCGAGAGAGAGTAAGAGACGTTTCATTCGCCGGCTGAGATTTCTTTGGTCAATTTAGCAGAAGCTTGATTTAGGCTCTTCACTTCATCCGCTGTAGGAACGTGATCCGCCGGGAATGAGACCAGAGTCGCGATGTTCTTAAGGTCGGCATTAACCTTCACGACGAGCTTGTCCTGCCGGATCTTGTTCGGGAGTTGATCCAGCTTGCCCCGCAGATAGCCAACCAGGGCAGGTTGTCGCAGGAGCTTTGCCGTCTCGGCATTGTAGCTCTCGACTAAGAGGCCGGTTACAACTTGGGTACCCCGGATCCAGCCGCCGATACTTACCAGCGTGATTAAGTCGGTATCCCGGTTCTCTTCGAGCGCCTTTTTTACCTCATTTTGTGTGGCTTCCAGCTCTTCATTTAGCTGATCCCACGACCCGTCCTCCGCAAATTGAGTTATGCTCTTGCCTCGAGCCAAGACGCTATCGGAGACACTGAGTTTTTTTGCGAGTGCGAGTACATCCCGTCCGATATTTTTGACCTGCTGACCGTCCTGTGCCTCTACCGCGATGTATCCGTCCGCGATCAAGGTACCGAGGTTCAGCGCCATTTGCGCTCGATTGACCCCACCGATCGGTGTTGGCGGACGAAATTGGGAAACCCAGTTCGGTTTACCGGTCTTATCAATCGCTTTGAAAAATTCGCCCGGTGTCGGGACGGTTAATGAATCGATCGCGACAGCTGCTTTCAGTTCTGCCTCAGACAACGGCGACGCTATTGGGGTCGGAGAACTTCCCCCACCAGCTTGCTGCGCCCCCAAGGGTTCGACTGCCAAAATGGCGATGATGCTGGGCAAAAGCCACTTCCAAGGAGGGGCCATATGCACCGCAGTTTATCAACAGAGTCGGACCTGTCCAGCCCTACGAAGCGTTTCTCTCGCTTAGTGTCTTAGGGTTCTGATGGGCTGGGAACGGTTGCAGACTCCCTTCGTTCTCGTACTCGTCGTCGTCCTCGTCCTCGAGGGAGGGCGTATTTGGACCTCGTTGCTGCGCCATTCCGCTTTCAAATTTTTCTTTACGCAACCCCCGTCTCCCCTGATGCTTTCCGCCGTGAAACTCGAGGTTGTCGTGATGCCAAAGCGGAATGTGCTGGATCCGCAGGGTGTAGCCGTCCGTAACGCTGTCCGCGAACTCGGTTTGAGCAATGTCAGCACAGTTCGCGTTGGAAAGATTATTGAGATAGAGTTCACCGGTGAACCGGACGAGGCAAAACTCGATGAGATCTGCCGAGACCTTCTTTGTAACGAGGTGATTGAAGACTACCGTATTTTAGGAGCTGTATTGAAATAAGATCGCGATGAAAATTGCCGTTGTTCGTTTTCCCGGCTCAAATTGCGATCAAGACTGTTTGCGGGCGTTAACCGACGGCCTTGGGGTAAAGGCTGAGTACGTTTGGCATAAAGAGACGTCGATCGCCGGTTTTGATGCTGTCATCCTTCCTGGAGGTTTTTCTTACGGGGATTACCTCCGGTGCGGGGCCATCGCTGGGTTTTCACCCGTAATGCAGTCTGTAATTAAAGCTGCCAACGAGGGAATGCCGGTTTTCGGTGTCTGTAACGGCTTTCAGATCTTGTGCGAGATTGGGCTATTACGCGGCGCCCTGATCCGGAATCGCTCTCTTCTGTTTTTGTGTCAGCCAGTTTACCTGAAGCTGGAAAACAACCGCACCCCGTTTACACGGTGGTCCGAGGAGGGCGCCGTATTGCGAATGCCGATTGCCCATGGCGAAGGCGCCTACTACGCGGACGACCAAACCTTGAAAGAGCTCGAGGAGGGAGGGCAAGTGGTGTTCCGGTATGTGAATGAGACCGGCCAGCCCACACCCGAGGCGAACCCGAATGGGAGCCGGAACAATATCGCCGGTATTTGCAACCCTGCCGGGAACGTTCTCGGACTTATGCCTCATCCGGATCGGTCTTGGGATCACCGCCTGGGTAGTGAGGACGGTCTGCAACTATTTAAATCCTTGGTGGATACCCTGCTATCGGTCGCGGCATGACTCCTATCCTTACGCCCGAGCTGGTGCGCCAACATGGTTTGTCGGAGGAGGAGTTCGAACGCATCAAAGCGATCCTGGGGCGCGAACCAAATTTTACCGAGC
>JAFAHI010000130.1 GCA_019237325.1 Verrucomicrobiota bacterium
CCGATCGAGCGGAAAGATGGAGTGATCGCGGTAGCGAACCAACTGAAGGGCAAGTTCGACGTGGCCATTCTTTTCCCGAATTCGCCGAGATCTGGACTAGAAGCTTGGTTAGCGAAAATCCCTCGCCGGGTAGGATACCGGCGCCCCTGGCGCGATTTCTTTCTGAACCAGTTTATCCCGGAACCGGGGCCGCCACAGCCGCTCAGGCACCATTCAAGAGCGTATCTTAAGATCGCGGAACGGATTGGAGCGGATATGGCCGAACCGCTCCCGCCAATGGCGGTGAACGTGCCGGACCCGTTGACTCTGGGATTGTGTCCGGGAGCAGAATACGGTCCGGCAAAGCGCTGGCTACACTTCGCAGAAGCGGCACGGGTCCTTTCCGAGCGGCATGGAATACGATGGCTTATTTTCGGGACGGCTAAGGAGCGGGCCTTGGGAGAGCAAATCGCTTCTGAGTTGGGGGCGGCGGGGACTAACTTGGTTGGTCAGACCACGCTCTCTCAGTTGATGAGCGAACTTAGCCGGTGCCGGGCATTGTTGACCAACGATACCGGTACGATGCATTTGGCGGCGCATCTCGGCGTTCCCACGATCGCTCTGTTCGGTTCGACCGAGCCTGCGTTGACTGGACCGATTGGCGACGGCCACGCGGTCATCCGGCATCATGTGGAGTGCAGTCCGTGTTTTTTAAGGGAATGTCCCATCGATTTCCGTTGTATGGACCGGATTACAGTGTCCGAGGTGGTGGATGCAGTCGAGCGAGTGATAGCGCGGCAAGGGACGCTGCAACGCATGTCTGCTGGAAGGGCCTGAGCCGTGTCCCGGAGGGACTAAATGAAGGTAGCCTGGCATGAAATGCCTGGAAGATCGGCAAAGATGATCCGTCCGGTAGGGAACGGTGTGATCGCCGGTCTTGAGCTCAGTGCACGTTCCGCACGTCCTGGTCGAAACCCATCATACCGTGCCCTACGGGACGGGCCTTTCCTATGCCGCGTCGCCAGGCATTTCATGCCAGGCTACCGTCATTTAGTCCCTCCGGGACGATTTGGCGACCTTCCTGATGCTTGGCATGGTACGAGTTCCCGATTTGAGTGCGTAGGCTTCATCACCACCTCGCTTGCACCCTGTCGCCACGTAACGTAGTTCTTTGACGAACCCGATTTCGCTGGACCGGCGATTCGAGCTGGAGCACTTGGGGTTGAAGTTACTTTTTAATGAAATTGGCTACTGACGCATCGTTTGCCCGCCTCACTCGCAAGCTCGCTGAATTCATCTCGCACACCGTTGCTCACCGGACCAAATTGCTGGTTCTGCTAGCGATCGGAATCGGCGTACTGGCGATCTTGACCATTTTTCTGCGCCGGAATCTTGATTCGGATTACCTCAACCTGTTGCCGCAGCAATTCGAGTCGGTTCAAGGGTTGAAAATCATGAACACCGAATTTGCCGACTCGCGCCAAGTCGTGTTTGGATTCCTGGGGGAGGCGGGGCACGCCGACGACGTGGAGGCATTCCGCAGTCATTTCATGGCCGAGCTGGCCAAAGAGCCCTGGGTGGTGCGAGTGTTTGATCGGCCGCCGATCGAAAGCCAAGAGGGAATCGACGAGGTCCAGTCGGTTATTCCGTCGCTCCTATTGAATCTCCCTCAAGACCAGTTCAAAGACGCTCTTGCCTTATTGGAGCCGGCGAAAATCGAACAACGGCTGACCGAAATGCGGGACACCATTAACGAGGATTTTTCGATCCGGACCCAAATGGAGGCCACTATGGATCCGCTCGGGTTATTTGCGCGGGCGATGAGGCCTTTTGCCTCGAATTCCTCGCTGACCCAGAGCGTCTCCTTGGCTTCAGAAGACAACCTCTACCAGTTGGGTTTGGCCATTGTTCGGCAAACGGACAGCAGCCCGCAAGGCTGCCAAGCGACCATGCGGTTGATCGATGATTTCCAGCAGCGGATGACCAAGGACTGGAAGGGATATCAGCCGAAGATTTATACCACGGGCCGCATTGCCTTCGTGGCGCAAATCTCCAAGAGCATGGAATACGACGCCGTTTTGAGCGCGGTGCTGTCCATTGCGATTGTCAGTGCGCTTTTCTACGTGGCGTTTCGCCGGTTCATCCCGTTGTTGGGCATTTGCGCGACCCTGATTCTGTCGGCCCTGGTGTCGCTGGCGCTCGGCATGCTCATCTTTAAGAGCATCAACGTAATTGCTATCGGCTTCTTTTCGATCCTGGTGGGCCTTGGGGTTGATTTCAGCCTGCTCTTGTTTGGGAGATATCAGCAGGCTCGAAGAGCGGGTGAAGGACACGTCCGGGCGGTTTTTTGTTCGGTCCGCGACATTGGCGCCGCGATTTTCTATGTCGTCTGCACCACCGCGATCGGATTTTTCGCGCTGAACTTCAGCAAAAGTGCGGGCTTCGCTCAGCTCGGCACGCTAGTGGCGCTAGGGGTCACCATGGCCGGTTTGTTCATGGTGCTGTTTCTCTTCCTCTTCTTTAAGCGAGTTAAGCCGGTGGAGAAGGTTGATTTCCTCCTGTTGGGAGCAACAAGATTTGTCAACGCGGCCTTTCGTGAACCCAGGGCTCTGCTCGGGGTTGCGGTTGCGGTTCTGATCGCGGGCGCGGTGATTGCGCTGGGCTCGTTTATTCCGCTGAAGTTCGATACCAGCCCGCTTTCTCTTCAGCCGAAGACGATTCCCGCCGCGATTGCGTTGCAGGTGATGAGCACGGAGTTGAAACAGGAA
>JAFAHI010000287.1 GCA_019237325.1 Verrucomicrobiota bacterium
CTCCTGTAACTCCTGAACTTCTGAACTCCTAGTGCTCAGGAGCTCGTCCCTACCGATCTCCGTTTCGCCGCCGTTTGAACGGTTAGCTTCTCCCGGCTATCTTTCCCCGCGGTAATTATGAAGAAACGCTCTCCGGGGGGTGGTGACCGTAGAACCCCCGTACCCGACAATCGCCCTGCGCCGATGTTCATCGCCGATCACCCGGGCCTCGATTTCCTTAACTCAATCGGGACACCCGTGGATAGCGTGGTTGAGTGGATCGGTAATGGAGAAGACCTTTTAACCTGGTTGGTGGAAGCGAGCCTCATCGATCCGGCCGAAGTGGCGTTTGTTCGAGCAAATTCTTTTCCAGGTGAACTGGACGAAGTGGCGGCCCAAGCACGTGCCTTACGCGAGTGGTTCCGCGACTTTGTCCGTTCGCACATGGGGCGTCCTTTGTCCGCGAAAGCACTCAATCTTCTAGAACCTCTAAACCGCGTACTAGAGCGCGATGAAGGTTACGGAGCCATTATGCCAAGGCCTGGCAACCAAAGAAAACCATCGGCTGCGTCGGGCTTCGAGTTGCGCCGTTTGCGGCGCTGGAGTACACCGAATGCCGTGCTTCTGCCCATCGCTGAAGCCCTGGCGCACCTGGTCTGTTCGTCAGACTTTTCTCTGGTAAAAGCCTGCGAGGGCAAAATCTGTACGCTTTTGTTTCTCGATACCACCCACGGGAGGGCTAGGCGTTGGTGTAGTATGACCGTCTGCGGTAACCGAGCAAAACAAGCTGCTCATCGCCAACGCTCGGCGAAGAAACGCGGCGAGCCAATGAAGCAAAAAAATTCACCACAGAGACACAGAGGAGGCAGAGAAAAGACCTAAACCGCGGATGAACGCAGATTTACGCGGATAAAGTCGATTCGTCTGGTTAGTTCAGGGCAATTCGCTGACTTTTGCCCGTTGGATGGCCACTCTGACTTCGCCGCGAATGAAATGACCGCAATCGGGAAGTCTACTGCAGACACTTTTCGAATGAGCCCGACCGAAGCCCCTATCATCTGCGGTTCCGATTTTCTTCGTGTCCTCTGTGTCTCTGTGGTGGATATAGGTTCTTGATCGGCCCTGAAATCAGATCCGAACGACCATCTTACCGTTGGCTTGATTTGAGTCCATCGCCTTGTGGGCATCGCGGATATCGTCGAACTGGAAAACGCGGGCCGGCTTTGCCTTATAGATTCCGTTCGCGACTTTATCGACGATGGATTGAAGGGGAATTTCGGAGACAGGAAACTCAGGGGTGCCAAACACAAAACTACCAAGAAAGGTAAAGTAGACCCCGCTTGGCATCTGCAGTAGCGGGTTAAAATCATTTACCGGGTCGAGCCCGCCAAGCCATCCGGCCAGGCACATGCGCCCACCTCGTCGCAGCATGCGAAGCGAATCCATGAATGTGGTGTTGCCGACCAGGTCTAAGACCGCATCAATCTTTTTTCTCTCGGCGATCGATTCGGAGAGCTTTGGAGTTTCGATTTCAGCTCGATGAGCTCCAAGCTCCAATAGAGTGTCGAATCGCTCCTTTTTCCGAGTCGTGGCGATCACCTGAGCGCCGGCGTCGACCGCAATATTTATTGCCGCGCGGCCCAAAGCTGAGGTTGCGCCCCGGATCACGAGCGTTTGCCCGCTCTCGATTCCTAAATTCGGATGTAAACAGGTCCAAGCTGTCGCGTACGACTCCGGGATCACCGCGAATTCTTCCCAGGACAGATCCGTCTCAATAGGAACAACATTAGTGGCCGGCGGACAGGTGTATTCTGCATAACTGCCGTTGATGGTCCGGCCCATACCGCCCATGAAGGCGGCGACCTTGGTTCCGACTGCAAACTCGCCTCCCGGGCATGACTTAACCAGTCCAACACACTCGATTCCGCTCACCAATGCAGCCTCGGCCCAGTCGCCTTTTCTCATGTGGGTTTCTGCACTGTTTATGCCGAACGCTTTAACCTGGATTAGCACAGAGCCCGGTTGCGGGACTGGATCGGGTAATTTCTCGATGACTAGGCTGTCTACTCCGCCAAAACCTTTGATGATGATTGCTCGCATAAGAAATCCTTTGTTTGCTCAGTTTGAGGTTCTGAACCGCTAACCGAAAGAAATAACCGTGCCAAAACAAATATTAAGGTTACTTAGATGCACTAGGATTCGGCGGGGAGGTTCTCAGCTCGATGGTGCTTCCGAGGGGATGATTTTGCCGGTCCTCTCCGGGTACGGAAATTCGTAAGTGCGAAAATTCGTACGCGGCTACGCGAATCGATGTGTCGGACTAACTAATGCACCAAGTCTGAGACTGGTATAGCAGCGCTGTACTGGCACGGAACGTGTTTGGAGATCATTCGTTAAACGAAAATCAGTAACTAGACAGATCTGTATAGAGAGGTTATTAAGCGACATGGAGCGCGCTAGGCGCACAGACAACACCATCCGCTGAGCAAAACACCGTGAAAACATCAAATATCCCCAATATCAAACTCGACACTGTCGAGGCCGACGGAATCAAGATCTTTTACCGCGAAGCCGGTCCGGCTGACGCTCCCGTGATTCTGTTGCTGCATGGTTACCCCACTTCGTCGCACATGTTTCGGCATCTGATGCCGCGACTGGCATCATCTTTCCGGTTGATCGCGCCGGATCTGCCGGGTTTTGGATTTACCGAGGTGCCATCCGAGCGGCAATACCGCTACACGTTCGACAATCTGGGCGTGACGATTAACGCTTTTGTGGAGGCATTGAATGTGAAGCGGTATGCCATCTATGTGTTCGACTACGGCGCGCCCACTGGCTTTCGTCTGGCGGTAGCCCACCCGGAACGGGTTACCGCGATCGTCTCCCAGAACGGAAACGGTTATGTGGACGGCTTGGGCGACGCCTGGGACCCGATCAAGAAATATTGGAAGGAGCCGACACCAGCCAACCGTGAGGCGCTTCGCGGATTTATCGGTCTCGAAGGAACGAAGTGGCAATACGTACATGGCGTGACAGACCCGGTGCAGGTCCAGCCCGAGGCCTATTGGCTGGATACGGTTCTGCTACAGCGCTCTGGTAACGTTGAGATCCAACTCGACCTTTTCCTCGATTACGCGAGTAACGTGAAATTGTACCCGACGTTCCAGGAGTACTTCCGCAAATCTCAGCCACCGCTGCTCGCCGCCTGGGGGAAAAATGATCCGTTCTTCATTCCTCCTGGCGCTGAGGCGTTC
>JAFAHI010000392.1 GCA_019237325.1 Verrucomicrobiota bacterium
TTGGACTGATAATGCTGAAGGAAAAGGCCACGTGATTCGGTATTGATCGGTGACCGGAAAATAAAGGAAAGTGTATAAGCGCCTGGGCGAAGATCCTGTGCGGTCTCAAATTTCACCTGCTGTTCATTGAGATCCTGTTGCGGAATCAGCTTTTCGCGAGCGCCGCTGTGGCTAAGCGTGGCGTTCCAGATCTTCATATCACCCGCATTCATTACGATTTGCCGAGTCGGCTTCAGCACTTCGATTTCGACGGCCTCAGCTCCATCGACCGTCATCTGGTTCTCGTCGGGCTCGAGATGAATCACGTAATGACGGGGCGCGATCGTCTTTGGGAGTTTTCCCGGCGTCGACTCAAAGGTGAACTCTTCTTCCGCGTTCAAGCTGCCTACCAGGCAGCAGAAGAGAAAGAAGGCCACGATGCGCATGGAAATCTAAAAACAGTTTCGTTGGAGCGAGTGAGGTCAGGTTGACCAGGGGCCCGCTCATTTGGCAGCAGCCGAGAGACAAAATCGCTAACTGATGCGCTTCAACCAATCCTGATACGCCAACGGCGAAATCTCGGACGGTTTGATCTCCGATCTACCACCCCAAAATACGTTGGTGTAGGTAGTCGGAATTCCGCAGACTTGCAAATGTCTGTCGATTGCTTCCTTGTTCTGCAATAGCCAATTCTTGTCGGTCCCGTGAGCAACCGCCATGATATTGACGTTGCCGAAATCAGGTCCGGCATCTCGCCAATAGCAATGGGTTAGAATCTCGTGCCGGCCAACTTCAGACCCGGCTTTGTATTCCCATCCAGAAGGAACCGCCCAATGGAATAAACCGTTGAAACGAGTGACTCGAACGCCGGACGCGGAGGGCTTTACATGCTCCAAAAAGGTGGAGAATCGCCCGATAATTTTTTTCTGGTTTAAAGCCTCAGCTACCTCAAAAAAGACTTCTAATGGCAAGTCGGCTTCTCGAGCCCGCTCCAGCCAGGGGCTAGGCTGAATTTCTTCTAAGGCGAATTCCCGTTTCAAGGCGGAGAGGACTCGCCACTCCAGCGCGCTCAGTTCAACGATCTCCGTCTTTAGCATTTCCGCCGGAGCATTTGCTTTGTCTCCACACGCTAATGTCTTGCGGCGAACGTGACCGACTCCTAACGCAAAAATGCCTTTTGCCGGCATCAATACAACTTTGTCAGCGCCGACCTTATTTTGCAGCAGCCTGGCATGCTGTTCCAAGCTGAAGCCCTGAGGCACTTTAATCGTCGTCCATAACCTATACTCGCTTCCTGCTGTATTCGAATCGGTGGACCGGATAACGACGTGACCGGAAAAAGGGTCCTGGCGGAACATGAAATCGAACGCCGCATCAAGACGTTCCGGAGAAATCTTCCATGCGACTAACGCTCCTTGTGCCAGGCTGGTCGATAACAAGGTCTGCCGAACGCGCCGTATCGTTCCGGCTGCGAGCATGGAGCGAATCCGTTCGAGCACCAAGTCTTCAGAGAGTCCAGATAGCTCGGCGATGCGAGCAAAAGGTTCTCTGACAAATCCCTGAATCTTATCCTCGGAAACAGCTAGAATGCGCGCATTGATTGCGTCCGTGTGCTCCGTCGTGCTGCTCATGAGGAACGAGAAAATAGCACAAAGCCTGAAGGAGTTCAGTAGTTCAGTAGTTGCGGGAGTTCAGAAGGACAGCGCTCCGCAATTGCAGCAATTATTGCCAGTGCGGAACGTTTCGAGTCTGAACCTCCTGCAACTTCTTGAACTCCTGAACTCCTTTAGATAGCTCTTTCCCCGGTCTCGTCAGTTCTGATCCGGATCGCTTCGTCAATATTATAGACGAACACCTTCCCATCTCCGATTTTCCCGGTCTTTGCTGCCTTCACGATCGCAACGGTTGCGCTCTCGACCATTCCGTCGGGCAAAACCACCTCGATCTTGATTTTCGGAAGAAAATCGACCGTATACTCGCTCCCTCGATAGATCTCAGTGTGGCCTTTTTGGCGTCCGAATCCTTTAACTTCGGAGACCGTCATTCCTTCGATACCGAGGTCTGACAGTGCTTCCTTTACCTCTTCGAGCTTGAAGGGCTTGATAATCGCTTCAATTTTTTTCATTGCTGTGCTGCCAAACAGATCCTTTAGCTAATATAAGCTTCTTCGCCATGTTCTGAGATATCTAACCCAGCAGTTTCTACCTCGGCCGTTGGACGCAAGCCCATCGCAAACTTGAGCGCAAAAGCAATTACCGCAGTCCCTACTACCGACAATACCAAGGTGACGCCGACAGCCGCAAGCTGGGAAACGAAAAGAGAACTGAGAAGATCGTCTTTAAGATTAGGGTTTGCTTGCTTTGTCGCCAAGATCCCGGTTAGCAAAGCACCGAGCGTTCCGCCGATAGCGTGGACCCCGAAAGTATCGAGTGCATCATCGTAGCCTAATCTCGGCTTCACTACAGACACTGCTACGTAAGGTACGGCTGCGGCAAAAACCCCGATAATGATGGCTCCAGTAGAGTCCACAAAACCGCAAGCAGGGGTGATAACTACTAGTCCTGCCACCGCTCCAGTGCAGTAACCTAGCACGCTGGCTTTGCCCCGGAGGATCTTTTCCAAGACAGCCCAAACAAAGGCGGCGGTCGCGGTGGCCAAAGTCGTCGCCGTGAAAGCGCTTGCTGCGATTCGGTCAGCCGCTACTGCACTTCCTGCATTGAATCCGTACCAGCCCACCCACAGCATGCCGGTCCCGATCATGGTCAACACAACGCTATGCGGCGGTATCGGTTCTTTTTTGTAGCCTAACCTCGGACCAAGAATAAGGCAGAGAACTAATGACGACCAACCGGATGTCATGTGGACGACGGTTCCTCCGGCAAAGTCGATTGCCTTAATTCCGGCGGCGGGGTTCCAAATTCCATTCATGAAACCGGTGATACCCCAGACCATGTGCGCCATTGGGAAGTAAACGACGAACATCCAACACAACATGAACGTCATCAGGGTTGTGTATTTCATCCGTTCAGCAATTGCGCCGACGATGAGCGCCGGCGTGATAATTGCGAACATGAGCTGATACATGGCGTAGACGTTTTCCGAGACCCAAAAGCTGTAGTCAGCATTGGGAGAGGAGGTCACACCGTTCAGAAAAAAATGCTCTGCTCCGCCAAAGAAGCCGTTGTTGAACCCTTTCCCGAAAACCAAGCTATACCCAAAGCTCCACCATAACAGCGTCACCAAGCCGGCGATGCCAAGGCATTGCGCGAGTACGGACAACACGTTCTTTTTCCGGACAAGTCCCCCGTAGAACAAGGCCAGCCCAGGCAAGGTCATGAATAAAACCAGCGCGGCGGACGTCATCATCCAGGCGTTGTGACCTGGACCCGGTGAATCCGCCAACGTTTTTGAGCCATCCGTATTCTTGATGTACGCCTCAAGGCTTGCAACGCGGTCTTCTAGTGAACTTGGAGCGTTCGCCTGAGCCTGAGGACTTGGGGTCGGAGTAGAGTTTTGCGCAAAAGAAGCCCCTACGAATAAAAAGGAACAGCAAGTTACAAGGATGGTGAAAATGAGTCGTGCTCTAGAGGTGTAAGCGGCGAGCATAAGGTATCTGCTACAGTTTATCGGATTACAGGTCTGATAGTTCTTGCTAATCAGGCGATTGGGCGCTGCTGCGACAATCGCAGCCCGCAAATACCATGCTCCTCTTTGCCAGGCAACCGTAGCCTTTGTCGCCGTCTTAGTTCGATCGACGGTCAGCACGACGTGTGCCATCAAGAGTAGAAGCATAGCGGCCGGAGTCGGCTGGCTCTAGAGAAAGTCTCGACTTGCCGGAGTGAGAATTTCTCGACAGGCTGGTCAAAAGAGGGCAGTACGGAGACCGGAAAATTTCCGCTGGGTCCTGCAACGGATCTGATTCGCCCTACTCCAGCGGAGGGCCGTCGCTAAAGCTATGGCGGACAAAACGGCACGACAGGCTCTATGGGACTAATTGAGACTTATGAGTCAGAGCGAAGTCTTACTTAGGAGTGAAATCACATAAGTCCTATGAGTCCCATAAGTCTCATCTGACCGACCTCCCATCCTCGCTGCCCGTAGGAAAAAACAGCTAATCACCCATGGCCATTCGTCCCCCTTGACCGCCCAACGAAACCGCTTTAGATAACGGGTCCTCTGGAAATCCTGAGCAAGCACGGTTAGCTTAGCGGTAGAGCGACTGGTTTACACCCAGTAGGTCGGGGGTTCGATTCCCTCACCGTGCATACTCGTTCGCGTAATTAGCGCAGCGGAGGTGGACCGGCCGTTCAGGAGGTTCAGTATGGGAAAATTCTTCTTCTGTTTTTTGTTCGCTGCGGCCGCTGCTAGGACGCAGGCACAAACGCACCCGGTGGTAGTAGTTGCCCCGCACATCCAAGCTCCGGTTGCGATCCATGTTCCGCGGGTGCAGCTATCGCAGGCCCGATCGTTCGCGAATTCGCAACAGTTCAACTCGCTTTATAATCCGCTCGGCAATAATCCGTTGGTAAACCAGCCTCTCGAGCAACCCAATCCGGCGATTCGTCCTCGGGTTCAAGTTGTTACTCCGCAAAGGGTAGTACCGTTGGGCACAACCGTCGAAACATTGAGTCGAACCGCCGTCAACGGTTATACCGTTGGACAGGTTCGCCAAGTCCAACAGGCGTTGCATCGGTTGGGATACTATAACGGCGACGTCGACGGCGATTTCGGACCGAACACGCAAACCGCGCTCCAGCGCTATCAAATGAGCGCCGGTGAACCAGTGACAGGGACGTTAACGCGCGGTGTGCTAGGCCGGCTTGGGGTATCTGGCAAGTGAGAGGTGATTGGTGAGACCGGTGAGGTGGTTCCGAAGTAATCAGTAATATCCTAGGATTTACCAACTAAGGTCTGAAGAGGCGTTCATGCCAGCGCGTGGAGAACCCATGGTTGATTTAATCAAGTCACTGATTACTGACCTACTGATTACTTCGCCTCGCGTCTCGCGCGGTAAATCTCCCGCGCCACCCCCGCGTCGCGCCCAATCTGTTCCTTCAGCTGAGTGAGACTCTCGAATTTCTTTTCGGGCCGCAGGTACTCTAGAAAGCTCACCTCTACCTCTTGCCCGTAGATATCCTGGTCGAAATCAAAAAGGTGGATCTCAAGGATCCGTTCGCCCTTCGTCTGTTCAAGAGTGGGTCGGACGCCGATGTTAACGACGCCGCCATACTCTCTCGCTTTGTGCCAGGCTTTGACTGCGTATACACCGTTCGGGGGAAATTGCTCATTATGGGCACGAAGATTTGCGGTCGGGAAACCGGGTTGCCTCCCGAGAAGGTTCCCTTTGGTAACCGTTCCGAGGACCGTAAAGGGTCGCCCCAAAAATTTCGCAGCTTGCGTCAGTTCACCTCTTTCGACGGCCTCTCGAACCCTGGTGCTGCTCACTACGTCGCCTTCGATAATGATGGGTTTTACCGTGTCTAAGGTGAAGCCTTCGCTCATGGCAAGCTCACGCAATAGATCCACGGATCCCGACCGATTAGCGCCGAAGCTCCAACCTTCACCCACACAAATCGTCTGCAGCCGTTTTGCGTAGTGAAGGAGCTGCAGAACAAAATCACGCGGTGGTGTCCGCGAAAACGCGAGAGAGAATTCTTGAACTAAGAGGGCGCCGACGCCGAGTTGCTCGATTAGCAGAGTCTTATGTTGAGTCGACGTGAGAAGCCGCGGTGCTTTCTCCGGGCGAAGCACTCGAACCGGGTGCGGGTGAAACGTTAGCACAAATGCGGTGCCTCCTGCGTCAGCGGCCGCGGTGATTGCCCGCTTGATCACCGCCTGATGCCCAAGATGGATGCCATCAAAAACCCCGATAGCCAGGTGAATCGGTCCAGCGAGGGACGAAAGCTGTTCTACCGATTGCAACAACTTCATGGGTTCAGGCCCCGCGCATGCGCGAGACATCGGGTAGAGAAATGATTCTTGTTGCCAAGGTTTCGCGGCTGAGATCCCGAATGTCTTGGACTGTGGTCGAGTAATCAACCGAAAAGCGCCCTGACTTCGTGCGGCGCAAAGCGGAAAGATGACCGCCGCATCCTAGCTCGATCCCAATGTCGTGTGCGTATGTTCTGACATAGAAACCCTTGCTGCAGATGACGCGGAAGTCGACTTCCGGCAATCGCACTGCCTTTATTTCATGGGCATACACGTGGACAAAGCGGGGCTCACGCTCGACCACTTTGCCTTGGCGAGCCAGCTTATAAAGCGGTACGCCGTCTCGCTTGATCGCGGAAACCATTGGAGGCATTTGATAGAAATCGCCATGAAACTTCTTAAAGGCTAACTCTATCTTTCCCTGATCGATTTCCTGTACCGGCCGGGTTTCAACCACGTCGCCATCCCGGTCTTGTGAGTCCGTAATCACGCCCAGCGTTAAAGTCCCCACGTACTCTTTATCCTCGCTCATCAGGAGATCCTGAATCTTAGTGCCACGGCCGATCACGATTAGCAAAAGCCCGGTAGCAAAAGGATCGAGGGTCCCGCAGTGACCAACCTTTTGCACTCCCAAGCGCTGACGGACCGTTGCCACGACGTCGTGGCTGGTCATTTGCGCTTCTTTGTCGACTAGCAGCAACCCATCAAGGGTACTTAAGGACTTCATCGCTGACGTAACTGATTACCTTCGCACGCACCTCTTCCAGCGTACCCCGAATTCGCGCCCCGGCGGCCAACTGATGGCCGCCGCCGCCCCAAGTCGAACAAATCCGATTCGCGTCTACTCTAAGGTCTTTTGACCGGACGCTGATCCGAACGCGCTGGTCTGGGAGTTCTTCGAAGAAGATCGCGACTACCACAGTATCGATGCTGCGAATGACGTCGATTAATCCGTCGATATCCGCCGGGTCAATTCCCAATCTCGCTTTGGTTGCGTCGGTCAGGCTAAAGGTCGCGATGCGATCATTCGCATGGAACGTCGCATCGTTCAGTAGCTGACCCAGAAGTAGGATCCGTCGTTTCGGATAGCTTTCGTAGACGCGATTTGAAATGGTGGCGAGGTCGACACCGGCTTCAACCAATTTGCCGGCAATTTCAAAAGTGTGTGCGGTCGTGTTCTGATAGCGAAACGATCCCGTGTCAGTCGAGATCGCTACGAAAAGCGCGTCAGCGATTTCAGAAAAGAAGGGGAGCTTTTGGTCCTGCAACAGTTCGTAGATAATCTGTCCCGTGGCAGGAGCCTGAACATCGATGTAATTAAGGTCGCCGTAGCCCGGATTGCTCGCGTGATGGTCGATGTTCACGAGCGTTTTGTAGGCTTGAACCGCTTTGATGCCGGTACCCAGGCGGTCTTTTGCTGCCGTATCCAGTGCTAGGACGATATCGAACTCCATCGGCGTATCCGCTGGTTTCGTTATCAGCTCCGAGCCAGTCAAAAAAGCGAAGCTTTCCGGAAGCCCGTCCTCGTTCCAGGCAATCACGGTCTTACCCAGCTTTTGTAAGGCCAGGGCCATCGCTAGCTGTGAGCCGATGGCGTCTCCGTCGGGTCGCACGTGGGTCAAGATAGCGACCGTCCCAGCCGACTGGAGAACCTCTCCGATTGGTGCAAATCCCTGGCTCATTCCTCCCGGGGCGGCTCGTCGAGGTCTTGAATGATCTCGAGTACACGATTACCGCGCTCAATCGAATTATCTAACTTGAAGTGTAGGTGAGGGGTATATTTTAGCACCACTCGCTTTGAAAGTTCCCGCTGTAGGGCGATCCGGTGTTCCTCTAGTTCGGTGATCACGTCCGACTTTTGATAGCTTGCCCCGATGACGCTCACGTAGACATTGCAGTTTTTTAGGTCCGGGCTGATATCGACGGCAGGGATCGTCACTAGGACTTCAGGCTCAAAATTGAGCTCTCTTGAAATCAATTCACTTAGCTCCCGTTTTACGACTTCGTTGACCCGTTCCAGACGATGTTTCATAGAATTTCACCACCGGGGAGGGCGCGCGTCCCCGCGCGCTGTTCTTGTAGATCGTCTATTCCACCGACCGGAAAAATCTCGTCAGGTTGCAGATCTCGTTCTCGCGGCGCGCGGGGACGCGCGCCCTCCCCGGTGGTGAAATTCTTACAGCTGTTGGGCGACCTTCTCCAGGGTGTAACACTCGATGATATCGCCCACCTCGTATTCATTGAAATCTCCGAGCTTGCATCCACATTCGACGCCCGCCCGGACCTCTTTCACATCATCTTGGAACCTCCGCAGAGTCGCCATTCCGCCGTCATAGATCGGCTGCCGCTTGCGCAGAACCCGCGCTCTTCCGGAGCGGATGATTCTGCCATCGGTCACATAACAACCCGCGACCGTACCCTTTGACAGCTCGAACACCTGACGGACTTCGGCGTGACCGGTGACGGCTTCCCGAATTTCCGGA
>JAFAHI010000543.1 GCA_019237325.1 Verrucomicrobiota bacterium
GGATATTGCAAAGCATGTCGATTTTAAACTCGGCGTTGTGCCGGTGATCAATCTGGAGTGGATACAAAAGATTGATCGAGATCGCTCCGCCCGAGGACATACTTCACAGGCAATAACCGAGACGATCCTTCGCCGGATGCCGGACTACGTGCATTATATTTGTCCGCAGTTCACTCAGACCGACATCAATTTTCAACGCGTTCCGACTGTCGATACTTCTAATCCGTTCATCGCCCGGACGATTCCGACGGCGGATGAATCGATTGTGATAATCCGATTTAAGAATCCTCGGCCGATTGATTTTCCCTACCTGCTATCGATGATTAAGGAGAGCTTCATGTCCCGCTCGAACTCGATAGTTATACCTGGCGGCAAGCTCGACCTGGCGATGCAACTCATTCTAAGTCCACTGATTCTGCAGTTAGTAGAACGAAAACGAAGGGCTCATTGATTGCACAATGAAAGAACCAGGACGAGACGACGCGCCTTCTGGTCACGTCAAGGGTGCAAGCACGGTTATAATCCCAGAACGGGGACACGATTTTACGTTTTATTCTCTGGTGGAACCCGCTTCGCTCTTGTCGAGATAGCTCCCGAAATGGCGAGCGAGTGACGTTATGAAGTTCAAAGTCCGAGCCACCTCGGGATCCTTGAGCAAGAGGGTAAACTCGAAAATGCTTCGGGTCTCATCGGAGTGTGCATCGGGATCCCTGGCAGCAGCAGACATAGCCCGCCCGACGCTTCCAATGACCTTCAACACCTCCGGATCGAAGAAACCAGCTTGCCTTATTAATCCCAATTCGCTCACGAAATCACGAACAACAGGTATGATTCCTTTGAGGGTCTCGCCGGCAGTTTTCAAATCATCCACGTCGAAGCTTTCTAAGCCGTTGGCAAGGGCTGATGCTCCAGCGTGGCCGAGCTCCGCAATCCGGTTACTGATCGAGTCCAACGTGCGCTCGCCCCTGTCCAGAACGTCGATGAGTGCCTGTGATTTTTCGACAAGCGCACGAAGCGACTCGATGAACTTGGGATCCTGCAGGTTTTGCAGCAGGAGACGAGCATTACTTCCGGACGCGTCGGGGAAGGAAGAGATTTTAGCGCGCATTATCGGGTCGCCAGTGGTGTCTTTGCCCGGCGCTCAATAAGTCGTGAGCCGGTCAGTACAGGGCTCGACCCGACACGAGGGGTAGCCCAACAGAAAAGAAGATTCACCTTCATAGGCTTTGCCTACTCGACACCGCGAATAGCCGTTCGGGGGGCCTTCAGCGCAATCTCTCATATCCTGGTTAGGTGTGAAGCAAATTTTAATTCGCGGAGTTCGGCATCGGCTTTCAACACGGGAAAGACGATGTTTCCTGGATTACCTGATCTGAACGCATAGTTGCTCTGATAATTTTTTGGGATTACCCTGAACGGCGAGAGTGTAGCCGTGACTGATAACCCAACCCCCCTAGGACTTACCAACGCTGACGGTGGGCCCGGCCAAGGCCTTATCAACACATTGCGGCGTTTTCGCGAACGAGCTTCTGCCCAAGAGAAGTGCGAATTTTGCGGAGCTGGTCTCCCGCCGGCGCACCGGCACTTGTTGGAAGTGGCCAAACGGCGCATCGTCTGTACTTGCACGCCCTGCGCGCTTCGATTTCAAGACGTGGTGGGCGGCCGATTCAAACTTATCCCGAGTGACATCCGGCATCTGTCTGAATTCAATCTATCGGACGCTGAATGGGAAAACCTCGCTCTGCCAATTAATCTCGCGTTCTTTTTCTACAGCACTCCGCAGCAGAAGATGAGTGCGATGTATCCCAGCCCCGCCGGCGCAACCGAATCGCTTTTACCGCTAACCGCGTGGACGTCTTTGGTGGAAAGAAATTCGGAACTAACAACGATGGTACCCGATGTCGAGGCGCTCTTAATAAATCGAGTCGGCACAAAACGCGAGTATTACATAGTACCGATCGACCTCTGTTTTGAGTTGATCGGGTTGATCCGGGTGTATTGGCGTGGGCTTTCTGGGGGCGACAAGGTGTGGGAAGAAGTTGAGGTATTCTTTTCCAAGCTAAGAGCGAGTGCGCGTGCTTGACGGGCCGCAACGGTTTGCGGGCCGGCCCTCAAGAATGTCACGCCCGTGGAGCGCTGCCTTCCCGCGGCCGCGGGACGAGACCGAAGCAGTGGGCAATGGCAGAAGGCTAACCAAATGCCTGATCTAAATTTCAAAGTGACCGGAGTGCAGGCGGCAGCGCGCGGGTTGATGCCGTTGCTGCATTTCAATCTCGAGATTTCGAATCAGCCCCCCACAGAAGCGATTCAGGCGGTGCTGATTCAGGCACAAATTCAGATTCAATCTGCGCAGCGAGCGTATAATGAGGCCGAACGAGAAAGGCTCGAAGAGCTCTTCGGCACTCCGGATCGCTGGGGGCAAACCCTGCGAAACCGGCTTTGGACGCACGCCGGCACCACGGTGCCGCCTTTTACCGGACAGACAAAAGTTAATTTGCCAGTTCAGTGTACCTACGACTTCAACGTGATCGGCACTAAATACTTTTATGCCTTGGAAGGCGGGGAAGTGCCTCTGCTCTTTCTGTTTAACGGAAGTATTTTCTATGCCGGATCACGTGGCGAACTGCTGGTACAGCAAATTTCCTGGAACAAAGAATGCGTATATCGGATGCCATCCGAGGTCTGGACAAATCTGATGAATCATCACTATCCCAATAGTGCTTGGCTCTCGATTCACCGGGACGTCTTCGACAAGCTCTCTGAGTTCAAGCTCGAACATGGCTTACTCACTTGGGAACAGGCTTTTGAGCTGTTGCTGGACCTGTCGCGCCATAGTCCCGCGGCGGCGGGAAAGGCGGACCTGTCGCGTCGTAGCGAGGCAGATACGAACCCGTCGCGCCATAGTGAAGCGAAGGCGGAAGGAGTAACCGGAGGAAAATGATTTAAACAGTTTAAGACAAAGTCTCCTCAATCCTATGAATCCCCCCTTGGTGAATGAGGTAGTCGAGGCCGTGCTTTACGAAGGCTATATCCTTTATCCGTATCGGCCCACATCGAAGAAAAATCGGCAACGATTCACTTTTGGGCGTGTCTATCCTCAGGATTACAGCATCGCTCAGAATGGAGCGGAGCCCTTTGTGATGGTGACGCAATGTCTCCTCACCGGCAAAGACGAAACTAGCCTTGAAGTAAGCGTTCGTTTCCTGCATGTCACCTCTAGGGAAGTCTTATCGTTTCGAGAGCCCCTGCTGGAATTGCCGGCCACTCTATCCGCAGGATCGGTTGAGCTCGTACCTGAGCTACAAGTGGATGGTCAGAGCTTCCTAACCTGGCAGGAGGCGGTGGAGCGGGAGGTAGATCTTCCTTCGCAGACCATTAAGCAAATAGCCGGCACTAAATATCGCCAGCCATTTGAATTTTCCGCCGAAGAACATCTGGAGCCGATCAAAGATCGTCGCAGCTCGATTGTAGGCTTAATCCGGCGCCGGAAAGAACGATTGGAGGGTGAAATTCTTTGCGAGACCGAGGAAATAGAAGCCGGCCTGTTCAAAATTAAAGTAGAGATCGTTAATCGGACTCCTGTCCCGAAAACTGAAGTCGAAAATCAAGACGCCGTCCTGCTTCGCACGCTGGCTTCGACTCATACTGTCCTGCATACGGAGGAAGGAGAATTTATTTCGCTGATGGATCCGCCGGATTCACAACGTGAGCTGGCTACCGCCTGCAAAAATCAAGGCACCTGGCCAGTGTTGGTCGGAGACGAAGCATCGGCTGATCGGACCACGATGCTTTCTTCTCCTATTATCCTTTATGATTACCCCAAGATCGCGGCGGAAAGTCCGGGCGAGCTATTTGATGGTACTGAGATCGACGAAATCTTGACCTTGCGGGTGATGACGATGACCGACGCCGAAAAAGAGGAGATGCGCCAATCGGATCCACGGGCCCGTCGAATCTTAGAGAGGACCGAATCGCTGCCCGAAGATCAACTGCTGAAAATGCACGGGGTTGTGCGGGAGTTGCGGTCATTTGATGAAGACATCTTTGGTAGTGACCGGCGGCTTGACCAAGCTCTGGTCGATGGGGTTGTGCTCCGGCCAGGTGATCGGGTGAAAATTAAGCCTAAGGCCAGGGCAGATATTATGGATATCGCTCTGACTGGAAAGATTGCTGCCGTTGAGGCCATCGAGCAGGACGCCGAAGGTCGTATTCATCTCGCTTTGGTGTTGGATGACGACCCGGGCAAGGACCTCGGATACATGCGCCAGCCTGGGCATCGTTTCTTCTATGCTATCGATGAAGTAGAGCCGGTCCCGGAGACGCGATGAATGCGAACCACCGCATCCTTGTCGCCGGCATCGGCAATATCTTCTTTGGTGATGACGCGTTCGGAGTCGAAGTGATGGCTGCATTAAATCGGACCGATTTACCGGAAAATGTGGATGCGATAGACTTTGGTATTCGAGGGTATGACCTGGCTTACGCAATAATGGATGGCTACGACGCAACGATTCTGGTGGACATAACTTCGAAAGGCGAGCCGCCCGGCACCCTGTACTTGATGGAGTTGAACCCGGAAGAGATCGCCAAGCAGGAGCAGAAGATGCCGGATGCTCACGGTTTAGATCCAGTACAAGTGTTGCGTCTCGTCCACTCGTTCGGGGGGCAAATTACGCGCCTGTACTTGGTTGGCTGCGAGCCAGCGGTATTAGAGAGCAAAGACGGAGAGATAGGACTCAGTGAAGTAGTACGGGCTGCCGTACCAGAAGCGATTGAGATGATAAAGAGGTTGATTGGGAAGCTCAGCGCCGAGTCAACCCCGCCGGGAGGGATCGCGTCCTCGCGATCCTTGGTTCCCGAAGCCGATAACGATTTGTGACAACTGGCAACAATACACCTTCAGTAAAAACACGTCCTCACAGATCGCGGGGACGCGATCCCTCCCAGGAATGGCTGCGTCGTCATTAAAAAAAATTGAACGGCACTTAAATATTTGCGAGTTGCTCCTAAATAGCCGCTGAACGTATGCTTCCGCACTAGCCCCCAGAACTCCGGCTTCAGCAGCCAGGCTCTCCGTATGTCAGCGATATCTTCCCGCCGCCAAACGAGTCCTGGGTCGCGCTGTGGCCGCGTTTCTACACTGGCCAGTCCTCGTAAAAGAGAAGCCCGTTATGAGTGCTAAAATCTCTCCATTTCCCGGACCATCCGGGGCAAATGCGGATTTGTTGCTAGAAAAGCTGCAAGATCCACAGGTCGTCCATTCATTGGTTTCCCTGCTCGAAAAGTCACAAATGCTTAACGACTTTTTGGAGAGGGGGGAAGCGATGCTAAATTCGGTCTCTAAGGGTGTTGGCCAGCTTGGTCGAGCCGGGGTAGCCGGGCTCTCTAAAACGTTGGAGTCGGTCGACCTGGACGAGCTGAAAACGGCTGGCCAGAACCTCCAAGGGATGATCCCTGCTATCCGCGATTTCGTGCGCGAGCTTGGATCGCTGAAAGAGGCGGGTTTCTTTGAACCTGAGGTCGTCGGGATCATCGGGCGAACTGGCCGGGCCATGGCCGCTGCCGCTCGAGATCCAGAGGCGAGGTCTGATCAGGGGTACGGGCTTCTCAGCCTGCCCGGGTTACTTAAAGAGCCGGAAGTTGCCCGAACGTTGAATTTCATCATTACATTCGCCCGCCATTTTGGCGGCGATCTCGACAAAGACGGAGCTGTCTCCGCCAAAAAATAACCAGTCGATCAGTAGATCGCGAGTCGGGCCGCGACGGCTTCTGCTCGCAAAAATTAGAAAGCCAAAACGCCATGGCAGCTGCAGCATCCCCAACAATCGGAGCTCACCGTCCTCCGGATGTAAAAGAAGTCCACGTTGTATGGATGACCACCGGTTTAGGATGCGACGGAGATTCAGTCTCAGTCACCGCCGCTTCTTTGCCGAGTATCGAAGATGTAGTTATGGGAGCGATTCCCGGA
>JAFAHI010000612.1 GCA_019237325.1 Verrucomicrobiota bacterium
CCGGCGGGAAAGTTTCCAACAAAATTGCTTGAGCTACCGGTTGCAACGCTCCGCCGCCGGCGCCTTGCAAGATTCGGGCGAAGATCAAGAAGCCAAGGCTGTTAGCGACCCCACAGAGAGCCGATGCAATCGTAAAAATGGTGATGCACGTGATCAAGAACCGCCTGCGCCCAAAGCGCCGTCCTAGCCATCCGGTGGCCGGTAAGATTACGGCGTTGGAGACCAAATAGCTGGTGAGAACCCAGGTGGCTTCATCCGTGCTGGCAGAAAGGCTCCCGGCGATATGGGTTAACGAAACGTTCGCTACGGAGGTATCAAGAACCTCCATGAACGTGGCCGACATCACGGCTGCCGCGATGAGCCATGGGTTAGCCGCCGGCTTCCAAGGTTGGGCCGCTGCAGTTGGCGTTTGGTTCGCCATAGATGATTTTACGCCGGTTGCTTGACCTTAGGAGGCCTCGTACCCCACCAAACAATGCCTAGGATAGCCGCTGCAACCAACGCCGAGACGATCATCAACTGCAGTGGTGAATACTGAAAGTCCTGGACCTTGACAGTCGGTACAACCGACTCACCAGGACCGAGCGGCAAGCCCACATCGGGGGCCTGATCGAAAAGAATCTTAACCGGGATGCGCTGGACCACTTTAACGTAGTTGCCCGTGGCGTTCTCCGGAGGCAAAAGACTAAACGCTGCTCCGCTGCCCATCTGGATGCTATCTACGTGGCCTTCAAACTTTCGTCCGCCAAGCGCATCGACCTCTATCTCGACCGGCTGTCCGGGGCGCATCAACCGCAGCTGATTTTCTTTGAAGTTCGCGGTTACATAAATTTCAGACGGGACTAAAGCCAACAGGGACTGACCGACTTGGACATAGTCTCCCGGCTCGACTGACTTGTGAGTAATGCGACCCGTTTCCGCAGCATAAACCTTCGTATAGGAATCATTCAGCTTGGCCGATTCAACGGTCGCGCCGTTCTGCTTTTCTTGAGCCAGAACATATTCAACCAGCGCCTGGTAAGTGCGTACCTGCGCCTGCCCCTCCGTTAATTGCGCCTCGCCCGCGGCGACTTTCTTTTTCGCCGACTCGAGATTGGCTTCTGCCGACCGGTTAGCAACTTGCGAGTGAATTAAATCCTGGATCGATACAACGTGGGTGTTATAGAGATCCCGCTCTCGCCGCAGATCGTCAGAAGTTTGATCGGCTTGAGCCTGAGAGGCTTGTTCATCCGCCCTGTCCTGATCGAGGGTGGCCTGGAGACTGCGTACATTGGCCATTTGCTGGTCCACCGCCGCTTGGGCTGATGTCGCTTCGGCTTTAACACTCTCCAGCGCTGCCTGCTTTTGATCCAGCTGTGCGTCGTAGTCGCGGGGATCGATCTGGACCAGCAGATCTCCCTTCTTCACCAGTTGGTTGTCCTTCACAAAAACCGAATCAACCTTTCCGGCGATTTTAGGGGCAACTTCAATCGTGTGAGCGGCGATAAATGCATCGTCAGTTGATTCGTAGCTCGCCGATTGCGCATAGAGATAAAGGCCAGCCGCTGCCACGATGAACACGAGGCAGATCCCCATGATCGTTCGATTGAACCGCTTTCCGAGCCGGTCGCGGAGCGTTACTCTACGCGGGACATCCCGTCGAATTTTCGGGACCTCCTGTGTAGTCTGTCTATAGTTTTCTTCCAGTGTTTGAGGCATGAAAAGACAGTCCTGTTTCCGTGTTAGGCCTTGATCCCTTGATAGAAAATATCCGTGATACCTTTTAAGTGTGCGGCGATCGATTCCGGATCATCGCCAAACGCGGTGTGCCGAAGCATCGCGCTGCGCACCGCATCAGGAAGCAAATCGGCGGCAGCCGAAAGATCTAATCCCGTTCGCACCAAACCTGCCTTTTGCGCTTCCTGTAAACGGGCAACCAATAGTGCCATCCGTTTTAACATGAACTCCTGAAGCGTGCGGCGAGTCGCCTCCGACAAAATGGGAGCCTCGCTAGTAAAAGCTCGGACAAGCGCCTCCTTTCCTCGCAAATGCGTATAAACCTCTTGGACATATCGTTCTAAAGAACCGAACAGATCTTCCCGCCAGTGCTCTTCTGGCTGCACCAGAGCATCCAACGAAGCACAGCTATGTTTAAGGGTGGCATGCAGGAGCTCTTCCCTAGTATGGAAATGGCGAAAGATGGTGACTTCGTTAACACCGGCTTCACGAGCAATCTCACGTGTTGTAGCGCCCTGGAACCCATCTCTGGAGAATACTTGCTGGGCTGCGGTCAGAATGCGTTGCCTGGTGAGATCAACCGATCCGTTCTGGACGCGGGTCCGTTTAGAGGTAACGTTTTCGTCCATGCAAGTACATACTTGCATCTAGCGCTGAGTGCAAGCACTTACTTGCATCTAGCCTTCCCGCTCCCAACCGGTTTTCGCGATGGAAAATTCTCGTTCGCCCGCTTTGGCCACAGGAAAAACCAAATCTTTTTCCTGTTCCTTCCTGTCAGAAAGTACGGATTTTGTTCACGTGGCACCGTAGTCCTCATAGCTCAGTGGAAAAACCGTGGTTCTCTACCGGCTCAATTCCATGGCAACTACTGCCTAGACTTGCCGGAGTAATGTAAGCACTTACTTGCTTTCTAGGCGAATTGCAAGCGTTTACTTGCAAAAAGTGGCCGGTAGGGATGAGCTCCTGCTCATCCGGATGTGAATCGGCAGCTCGAACGGGGCGGATGAGCAGGAGCTCATCCCTACCGAGTCCGCTCCTAGCTTTTTAGCGATGGATGCCCTGGATGAAAATCGCGACTATGGTGCGCAGATAAATGTCAACGGAGTAGGCACCCGCGCCGTACATCGTGTGGCGGAGCATTCCCGTATGTACCGTGTCGCGAAGGATATCTACGGCACAGCCGAGATCGACGTCAGGTTTGACGTATCCCGCCGCTTTCGCTGCCTCCAGCCGCTCTATCAAGGTCGCCCGCACTGGGACCATTTTCGCCATGAGGGTTTCTCGGACAGCCGGAGGGAGAAGCCTACCCTCTCCCACAACTGCTCTGACTAATGCCTCTTTCTCCAGAAGCATCTCGTAATACTTGCGGACGTAGGCTTCCAATTGCCCCGGCAGATCGCGTTCCCATTCGCTTCTTGGCCCAATGAGATCTTCCGCAGAAATACTGTGACAAAGAATCGTTTCACGTAGCAGATCATCCCGACTCCGAAAGTGCCGAAAGAGCGTCACCTCATTGACGCCCGCCTCTCTCGCTATTTCTCGGGTGGTGGCTCCCTGAAAACCATCGCGGGAAAACACCCGCTCGGCGGCTTCAAGGATGCGTTGGCGAGTGAGCTCGCCGTAAGAACGGGTACGCGGTGCGGGATTTGTCTGGTTTGAATTAACGATGTAAGTATTTACTTGCATTTTGCTCGGAATGCAACTGGGAACTTCACGGTTTCGCGCTTCGTGGGGTTGGAGACAGGTCGTATGCGAGAGTTGCTGCAAAGGATGAGTCTATGGGACTTATGAGACACATAAGACTCGTAGGGAACGATGAACGGTGAACTGCAAACTCCAGTGTGCTATAAGGTTAACAGTCTATGAGTCCAAGGAGTTCCTCTCGGCAACGGGAAACAGCGGAAACTTCTATCACCGTTGATCTTGTACTTGATGGTTCAGGCGCCGGAGACATCGATACCGGAATCCCATTCTTTGATCATATGTTGGTGCTGCTGGCCAAACACAGCCTTTTCGATCTGAAGATCAGGGCTCGGGGAGATCTGGCGGTCGACTTCCATCATACGGTCGAAGACACCGGCATCGTGCTCGGAGAAGCTTTGGCTGGCGCTCTTTCCACAAAAAAAGGGATCAGGCGCTACGGATGGGCTCGGATACCGATGGACGAGACATTGGCGCAAGTAGCGATCGATTTGAGCGGGCGACCGTTTCTTGAATTTCGAGTCCCGTCGGAAACAGGTCCGATCGGCTCCTTCGACTTCGGATTAGTAGAAGAGTTTAGCCGGGCTTTGGCGATGTCATCGGCTATGACCTTGCACGTAGAAGTTGAATACGGAAAAAACAACCATCACATTGCGGAAGCGATATTTAAGGCGCTGGCAAGGGCTTTGGACATGGCTTGCCAGATAGATCCACGCGTAACCGGAGTACCCAGCTCAAAAGGTAAACTTTAAAAGAGCGATGACGTGAATCTAGGACCAAGACTTGGACTGATCGATTACGGTTCGGGCAACCTGCGTAGCGTAAGCAAAGCACTGGAGGCCGCGGGGGCACACATCACACGTCTCGAACAAGGACCAATTGCAGCCGGTTTTGATGCTCTCGTTCTCCCCGGGGTTGGGGCTTTCGGAGATTCTGTCAACCAGCTCAAAAACCGCGATCTCTTTGTTCCTCTCCAGGAATGGCTAAACGACGGCAGACGCTTCCTCGGGGTTTGTCTCGGTTTCCAATTGCTGTTCGAATCGAGTGAGGAATCCCCCGACGTAGCCGGCCTAGGAATATTCCAAGGACAGGTTCGAAAATTTTCACAGGAAAGAGTTAAAGTACCGCAGATCGGTTGGAACGCGGTCAAATGGACGCAGCATGCTCACACCCTTTACGGGAAGCTTCCTCCAGACCCATACTTTTACTTCGTGCATTCCTACTACCCGCAACCCAAAGACGAATCTATCGTCGCCGGCTACACTGAATACGGGGACAGCTTTGCCGCTGCGGTCGCGACTAAGAACTTGCTGGCCACCCAGTTTCACCCCGAAAAGAGTCAAGAAAGCGGCCTGCTACTACTCCGTCAATTTTTGGACACACTCTAATGATTATCTTGCCTGCGATCGACCTGTTCGAGGGCCAGGTGGTACGTCTCCGCCAGGGCAAATTGGAACAAAAAACAGTTTACCCTGGAGATCCGCTCTTCTACGCGAATCGCTGGGAAGAAGAGGGAGCAAATTGTCTGCATGTAGTCGACTTGGAAGCGGCCTTTACAGGAGAACAGCGGAATCTGGGTCTGATCAAAGAGCTGATTGGTTCCTTGAACATACCGGTTGAAGTCGGAGGCGGAATCCGATCCTTCAAGGCCGCGGAGACCCTCTTGGAGGCGGGTGCGTCCCGCGTGGTAATCGGGACGAAAGCAGTCGAGGACCCCAAATTCCTGCGCGGCCTGGTCGCGGGTTTCGGAGGAGATGCGGTTGCCGTGGGAGTGGATGCTCAAGAAGGTAAGGTCGCCGTAAAAGGATGGGCGGAGGTGACCCATTTGGACGCGCTCGAATTCATTGACCAAATTTGCGAGATCGGCGTAGGCACAATTATTTTCACGGATATTGCTACGGACGGAATGCTTTCTGGCCCGAGTTTCAGCGCTCTTGAAGGAGTTCTAAAAAAGGCAAATTCTCAGGTCATTGCCAGCGGCGGCGTTGCCACGATGGAGGACGTAAGACGCCTTGCATCACTGGCAGGGTTGTACGGGACGATTATCGGTAAGGCGCTATTTGACGGAACAATCGACCTAAGTGAAGCGGTGGCAGTCGCCAATGCCGCATCGGATGCCAGAGGGGCGGTTTAAGAGTAACTTGGAGGGGAGCCGCTTTTTGAACGTTGCCCGCAACCTGAGGTGATCGCGCAAACAACCGTCGTATTTCTGAGACGTTGTCCAGCAGGCGGCTCCCGGAAACGTCCCACGACGCGGTTTGGCCTTATTGCGTTGCATTGGTAGGAAACGAGGTGAATCGCGGTGGGTTGTAGGGGCGTCAGGAGACGTTCGCGGGAGCCGCCTGCTCGCACACGCCCACCCGGTAAACGTCGGGTTTCAAGAATGAGCGCGCAAACGGGTTCCGGGTAAAAGCGGCTCCCCTCCACGGTTCCGACCGCATCGGCATCGCAAGCGAGGCAGCGCTCCATTACCTCCCGGCCGTTCTGGGAGATCTTTGCAGATCGACCAGATCGCCCAAGATGTTCAACGTCTCTCGGCGGATCGCATCGGAATCAGCGGTATTACTTCCGTTCTCTTCATCGGTGAGGTCACTGCCAGGTGTCGGAGACGCCTTTGCATCCTTACCCGCCGCAGGGAGAGCTTCCTTCGGCAAGAGCTTCAACTGAGGCTTGTTGATATCCGCTAGGGTAAGCTCGAATCGCTTGTCTAGGAGTTGACTATCGATCTTCTTCTCGTCAGTCAGTTCCTTTTGTTTGCGATCGTTGTCCTCGTCCAATTCGTCCCTTCTGATTTTTTCATTTAGGGACAAGCGATTCGTTTTCAGACGGTCCTTCAAGATTTTCATGTCGGCCGTAATATCCTGGAAGGCAGCATCCTGGTTGACGCGATTGGTACAGCGCTTACGCAGGTCATCGATGTAAAGCGGCTTCCGGTTATTTGCCAAATCGATGGCAGCAGGCTCAACCTCGTCGTACGGGAGAGGATGCTCGAGGGACGCTTCGCCGATCTCTGAATTGTCGGTAAGCGATGGCAATGTGACATCCGAGATCACTCCGCGTAGCTGAGTAGATCCTCCCGCCACTCGATAGAACTTCTGGACCGTGAGCTTAAGAGCGCCGGCATCGTTGCTCGAACCTCCAAGCAGGGGCATAAACCTCCCCAACTCCAAGAGGGTCTGCACTGTGCCTTTTCCAAAGGTGCTCGAGTCACC
>JAFAHI010000063.1 GCA_019237325.1 Verrucomicrobiota bacterium
CTAGCCGCTGTCGTTCGGCAGCGATGAGCGCGCGGGTAACTTGACGTACAATCCGCAGGGAAAGATCGAGACGAATTGGCCCGGTGCGTTGCACTCGCCGTTCGACCGTTTCCCCATCAACATATTCCATCGCATAGAAAAACCCGGCTTCGGTTTCTCCCAAGTGGAATACCCGAGCCACGTTAGGATGGGAAAGTTGAGCGGCGGAACGTGCCTCTCGGATGAAGCGTTGTTTGACCGAATCGCTGGTTATAAGTTGAGCGTTAATTACTTTAAGCGCCACGTCGTACCGTAGGTTTGTATCAAACGCTTTATAAGTTATGCCCATGGCTCCGCGTCCCAGCTCCCACGGCGTTCCATCTGGCCTCTGCAGAATGCGGAAATGCTGAAAGGAATCGGTATTACTCATGTCGCCATCCTCGACCTTGATAGTGACAATCGTTGCTATCGCTGATGCCAGAGCCCATAGTTAGATCCTGCCGTTGCTCCTACCTTCGTCGCAGCCGGAGCTGATTCTGCGAAAAGCCCCCGATAATGCAAAGAAGAAAACGGCGTTAAGGTAACTTGGTTGGGAGTCTCACGGGCTGTTGACGTTACGACGATCCAAACAGGGTATTAGGATGGAGATCAGCATCAGGCGCAAGACGCTGGCCCCGAAAGCTTTTGGGCTTGGGAGATTGTAGCCTAGTCCCGGCAGGCGCGGGATTGAAAAGCGGCTCCGTAGGAGCCAAATCTTTATAGCTTGAGCAGGAAAAAAAGGGACCAGCTCCCGAGGAGCGACATCTGATGGGGAACCACCTTCTATGTCGCTCCTAGCGGGGCTGGTCACGTTTTATGTTACCGTTACTATAAAGATTAGGCTCCTACGGAGCTGGCCGATGCTGTCGGCTGCATCAACTCTGGAGCCAAGTCACGTTTTCTAGTCTACCGCGCTAAAATCTCCCAGCCCCGAAAGCTTTCGGGGCCAGTGCTTCGCGCCTATGTTTTCGTTCACTGCGTTCCCGATGTTCCCGCTCGTTCACTGCACTGCTTTGGGGTACGTTATAAGCCACAATTTTCCGTGTCGCTAAATCGACCGTAACAGAATCGTCTGGTGTTTTTGCTGCCTCGCCATCTGATGCGGGATGATATTCGATCCGCAGCTGTTGTTGGTTCGCGATTATTCTGAGATAACCGAACTCAGCATCGTCGTAATTTTCGAAAACGATTTGGTCATCCCCATTCGAAAGGCTTGCTTGTGGCATCGGGGTTCGCAACGTCGGCATTGCCTTCGAAGTGAGGCGTTGAAGGGCGTGGCCGCCATTGCCGGCAACGACAAAGGGTGTCTGCTGATTATCTAACGTCCTCGTGAAACGTTGGTAATTGTGGGCGTGCCCTGAGAGGACCGCATGAGGCCATACGCCCGTGTTTTCGCAGGCCGTATCGATATCCTGCAACATCAGGGGACTGCCGCCATGCCGCCCAGCAATTAGCTTCGGAGACCGCGTTTGGGCTACATACGGCGGGTGATGTACCGCAATGATCACAGCGCCATTGAACTTCTCTTTTTTGATCCTCTGTAAAGCGGTCTGTAAGTAGGTCAGCTGGGCTCCTGTTAGCGAAGGATAAGTGCCATCCTGATCGGATATCACACCGGGATCCTCCAAACAGTTGCTATAGAGCCCTAGGATCCGAACGAAGGGAGCTTCCAGGGTAAAATAAACTCCCGGTTGAACTTGTGCAGTTCTGGCCAAACCGCCGGATTCTGGCGTCCGATGTGGCGGTTGGCCACTGGCGCAAAAGTTTTCCAAAAAAGCGGCGAGTGAATCCGCAGACGTATTTGGCGCCACCATGCCATCATGATTACCAGGCACGGCGAAGATCGGGGCAGGATAGTTGCGGAAGGGATCGTAGAACTGGTCGTAGTAGTATTCGGCTTCACCGAAACTGTAGACAACGTCCCCTAGGTGATACAAAAAGGAAGGGACCGCTCTGGGATCCGTTTCGTTATAGTCGCTGACCATCTTGTCAGCAACCAACTCCATGTCGTGCGGCCCTTTGGTGTTGCCTGTGTCCCCGACCGAGTGAAATACGATTTGCCCGGCTCTAGTAATGGCATTTTCGATATCCGATCCCTTCTTTCCGAGCGCATCAGCCAATGTTATTCGAGGTTCGGCCTCGCTCGCGATCGGGAAAGGACGCGGCTGTAATGTCCCTCTTTGGCTGTCCAGAATTTTATAAGCTTGGCTATCAGATCCGTGCTTTACGCTGAATTTATTGGGATCTGGCGTCGGCGTAGGTTCGCCGAATTGTGGACCATTGGTCCGGATTGTCTGTGAAGTTCCCGGATTGGAATCAGACGGCTCCGAATCCGGCGTTGGTTCGGCTGGCTCCGAACTTCTTGATTTAGTACGTTTTGCCATACGCGGTTTTGTGGTGGGGTAACTGGCCCAGCTTCGCTTATAACCGCGAACCGCGCTTTTCGGATTATGTTACAACATTGCTACTTGACAGCGCTGGGAGTATTTGCTCTCACGATGCGCTTTGTGCTCCGATTCAGACGCAGAGGGTTAGATGTGGAGCGCTGCCTCGCTTGCGAGGCCGATAGTACTGCGGCCCAGGACGAATACCCCATGTGGCGGGGTTGGGCTGCCCCGAAGGGAGGCAAGGACTCAGCCCGGGTTTAACCCCTGGGTCAGGTGGTTAATGAAAGATGCCCTGCCTGTCCGCCATAGTTGTGGGAATGCAGGGGCGAAGGAGGAAAAGTGGCATCCGATGTTGGCGCTCAGGTGGAATAACACACGAACAGCCAAAAAACTCGCTTCGGCCGCCACTTTCAGGGCGGATTTAGTGTACGCATAACCCAGGGCTGAAGCCCTGGGCTATATATATAGCCGCTTCGCGGCAAAGTACGCATTGTGCGCAAGGCGCTTTCCAGCGCCTTGCAATTTTGCTGACGGACTTCTTAGCGTTTAGCTTGATCAGCGTCTGACGCTAAGTCCGCTAACAACTGGAAGAACTCAGGAGTCTGTCCGACGAAGAGTCCATCCGCGGTTAGAGCCTTAACGGCCCCCATCGCTGCCCCTACCGTTTCAGTTGGGCGGATGATCGAGCAGATCGGAAACGAGGTATTAAGGAATGGGGTCGGCTCCGGCATAATCAGATTAGCCTGCAAAACCTCATTCGGAACAGTGAGGTCTGTGAATGTCACCGTTGAGTTGTTTATCGGATCGGAAACCGTCAGCGGCGTCGCGTTCCCCGCCTTGTCCTGCCAAGTCTGAAAATGCATCGTTTCCGTTGGACCGATACTGAGTAGAATCCGTAAAACTTCTGGGTCGCGTACGCGCTGTGCAAGGGACGGATATAGGCTAGTTCCGCCTTGTTCAATGAAGGCAAAGTGGAAGCCAGCCGTGAACGCGATTGCCTTAATGAGGTTTGGGTTGGCAGCGTCGGCATCCGTTCGGGGGATGGCAGTGTGCTTCCCGACGTTCAGAGTCGGCACCGCTTGGGCAAAGTTTGTGCCGCCAAGGTCTGGGTTCGCGTTGTCAGTCCGGTATCGACCCCAGAAGCTAGTGTCTATCGTCAGTTGGGTAAGGTTGGTAAGCCGTGCCTTTTGGGTTGAGCCCTTCGCCGTGCTACTGATGGGGGTTCCATTCGCTTGCTTGGTCAACGTGCGAAAAGTTGGACCAACCAGCAGGTCGATATCCGAGGTGTTTGCTCCTTTCGATTTCAAGTAAGCGATCAGGAAGTTCGCATGACTGAATTCATCGTCGGTGTTGTCCAGGATATATTGTGGCATGTCCCCATCCAGAATCAGGAGATTGTTTATGTAGGCCGCGTTGCCCCCAGTCGCAGTTAGCGTGGTGCCAGGCTGCGGATTGTGAGACGCGAAATCAAGCGTCCCGTTAGCGAGCTCCCAGTATTGTTCCCACAGGTCGCTCTCGATGATCTCAGCGGCGGCCAGGAAACGCAAAATTGATGCATCACCTGCGGTTAATTTTCCGCCAGAGTCGTCGCTCTGGCTCGAACTCTGAGCTTTGGCGCTGTTAATTAACGCAGTGGTGGCTGGAACCAACAATGCGCTGGTTGCACCTAGACCTCTAAGAAAAGATCGGCGTCGTAGCCGTCTAGTCGTCAGCGGGTTAGGCGCTGGTTCTGACAACGATGGTAATTCACTGACTGATTCACTATTGTTAGTTGCTCTTGCTCTTCTCACAGTTTTACCCCAGTTAGTTAGTTAATTGGATTGGAGTTGCGCAGGCTTCTTAATCGACTCGACCAATTGCCTGCTCATCGACGAAGACTGTGAACGCTTGACTTTATTCCCGCCGTTGTGCGGTCCTGGTCATCAAAACCATTAAAAAGGGTTGACGAAGGTTTCAACGACTCGCTTAGGTTTGGCTAAATGGTAACCGATGGTTTAGTGGTCAGAAGATTTCTGGAATATTCGTGAACTAGTAGAGTCTTAATTACTAATGTCACTGATATAACAATCCCGCGCGACCATCGCCTTCATCGACGTCGGTTAAATTGGTGGCTCTTGTCGGGAATATTTAACGATAAGAGAAGTCTATGTAGGTGGAGCTGCGGCCTTGGTAAGAATTACGTTCTTGTAACGAAAAAATTAAGTCTTCGTAACAGGTGTATTTTGCCGCTTGGCGGCTAAAAGAAGAGCCCATGCCTTCTTCACTACGTTACGGCGCGTCCTCGCGCGCCGCGAACGCGTGTTCCGATGCAATAACGTAACCCCGCCGCCCTTGAACGTAATGACGTGCTCGGCTTTGGTCCGAGACGGATCGCGAGGACGCGATCCCTCCCGGTACATTTTCCGGAGGGACGCCGAAAATAATGCGGATGACGAGTTCTTGCACTCCGCCAACACCCTGCTACTGTGGCGTTCCTTAGTAACGCGGGGCGTAGCTTAGCTTGGTAGAGCGCCTGCTTTGGGAGCAGGAGGTCGCGTGTTCAAATCACGCCGCCCCGACCACGAAGGGTTTACCGTTCGCTGTTCACGGTTTGCAGTTTTCCGTTCGGACGGCACGGACGATGTTTTGCTTTCAGGTTTCTTTGCTGCTTGAGCGCTGTTTCGCGGAGCCCATAGTCTCATTCTGTAAAACTTGCCAACCTCCTCGAGCGAGAAACAACCGTAAACAGCAAACCGTGAACCGTGAACGGCGAACCGTTTTTGGGTTGCAAAGCCCTCCGACGTTGGCATCTTTGGCGTTCCTAGAAAAATCGGGCCGTAGCACAGCTTGGTAGTGCGCTTGAATGGGGTTCAAGAGGTCGTGGGTTCGAATCCCGCCGGCCCGATAGTTTAAAGTCTAAATCCCTTAGGATAAGGAACTTAACTTCGGTCATTGTGGCTCAGGTCGAGGGTTTGCTGGTAACTCAGACCCAGGGGTGCTGGTAACATGTCCACCCTATTCCAAGTACTTCCTTGATTGCTTTTCGGGAACCATTTCCTCATTTTGGTGGCCATGCCACGATTTACCGTTCGGGTTGAGCTTCACGGGGCAGAAGACGACCGAGAGGTATATGATAGGCTGCACTCGACGATGAAGAAGCATGGATTCTCACGAACAATTTCCTTCGGCAATGTCCGGTATGAACTGCCTTCTGCCGAATACAATCGCACCGGTGATTCGTTAATTGGGAAGGACGTTCTCGAAGACGCTAAGGCTGCAGCCGAGGAAGTGTGGGAGGATTTTGCCATACTCGTAACACAGACCCAGGAATCCAGACTGCGATGGAATCTCAAGAAAGTTAAGTGAGCGCGCTGCTGTGGTCCGACGCCGTTTGCGAACCGCGCGAGTTCCAATCGTGCTGGTGGTCGATGACGGCGGCGGAGGGCTTGAATGCTGGTGCTACGCAGAACCCTGCGCGTATCGGCTGATGGTTTCTCGAGGCCGATGTCCCGGGGGGACGAACAGCAAGACGCAAAAAACACATCGAGTTTTGTGGGCGGATCCCGGAACTCGGATCCCATGGGAGGCGGATTTCGAATTGGTTGCTTAAGCGAGGAGGACAATGCATATCAAAGAAAAAGCGGCAGACCGATGCAACCGGCCTGCCGCGCAAGACCACGTAACGTTTTCTCACGATTTACGTTGGTGCGGCTATCTTATCAGTTTCAGCCGGCGTGATCAAGAGGCCACCAGCGTCGAAAGGAGCTCCCAACGATGAGCATACGGCTGATGTCGCAAGTATGGGAAGATACGCGCATTGACTCACAAGCGGAACTGCTAGTCTTGCTAGCATTGGCAGATCACGCGCGTGATGATGGGCTTTGCTGGCCATCGATGCGCTCCATAGCGGGGAAGGCCCGTATCGAGGAGCGATCAGCTCAAAGGATCATTCGTCGTCTAATCGAAAAAGGTCTGGTTGAGTTAGTGTCACAGGGCGGCTGTATCGATGGCTGTAACACCCCGAACCGTTACCGAGTCATAGGGAATGAACCGCGTCAAACACATGGGGCGACCCAGGGTCGTCCCGGGGCGAGCGTTAGTCAGGTCGTAAGGGGTGACCCGGTGTCACCCCGGGGTGACCGTGAAGACAAAGACGGGGTGACCCATGGTCACCCTAATCATCAGATAGAACCATCATCGGGTCGCTCAGGAAAGCCTCCTTGGAGACACCGTTGATGTAGCTCGCAATCAGGTTGGCTGCTTCGACAATATGTGTTAACCGAACTTTCTCCTCAGGGGACATAGACAACCACTGCACTGGCCAGGATGAGATCTCTTGCTTCGACGTCTTTCATTGCTTCAACGTCGGAGCGAACGAGAAAATCAACTGGCCTTCCAAGAGCATCTTCGGCGTCCGCGGCCATGATAAATAGGTCACGACGGGTAGCCTCCGGTGATGGTGTAACGAGAAGGTCCACATCGCTGTCGGGAGTCATTTGTCCACACGCAGAGGAGCCGAAAAGTTCGACTCGCGTGACGGGTTTGCCGCGAAATGCGGATTGGATCGCCCGTTGAATCGCTGCGCGGGTTGGAATGTTCGTTCCCTCCATATCGGCATCAATGTCTCGGTCGCACGCTTTGCTGTCAATCAAACAACGACTCGTTACACTTCCGTTGGTTTCTGGAAAACGCTTTTAGCATCGGCATCTTAGAGTCTGGCTACCATGAGCCTTGTGTTCTCGATCATTTCGCGTCCCGTTTCGAACTCGGCGAGAAGTAAGCGTTTCTTAGCTTCGTACGGGAGCGCCATGTACTCGGTCCTGGTGAGCTTGCTCACTGCGGAGCGCCATTTGCCGGCGATTCGCACGGAAAACCTACCATCCGCATGAAAGATAAGTTTGTTTGGCGAATTCTTCATAACACCGTGGATGTAGCGGCTGAATGATTAATGGCGATTGCACGAAGCCTGCCGATTTCAGGCACAGAGCAGGACTGGCTGCACATGACATGTTCTGCTGCTTCGATCTCAGCTCCAGTTAGTCCATCGAGCGCGAGGATCGCGGCGGCA
>JAFAHI010000357.1 GCA_019237325.1 Verrucomicrobiota bacterium
CGCTTCGCCGCAGGAGTGGGGACTCGCGCGTCGATCAGGCCGAAGCGCCACCCCCCGGAGTAACGTAGACCGGCCCCTTCGTTACGCTGCATTGCTGCTGCGCACTGGCTGCATCCGCTCTGCCAAAGGCGCAGAACTTCTGTCCACCTTTTCCATACGAGCGCGGACTCGCATGGGTAGGATTTGACTCCTCTTTCCCTTGTCTCACCGTTTGTTACTTCCGACTTAGTCATTTCTCATCCGGCATTTCACGCGCTCCTACGGAGCTGCTCCCCGCCAAACGCCGAACGCCGAACGCCGAACGGCTACCCAAATAGCCGGTTAGCATTCTTCGCGCAGATTTCTATCAGATCGGATAAGTCGACTTTCCGCAGTGCGCTCAGCGCAGCGTATACAGCCCGGATATTTCCTGGATGGTTGACTATCTCGCCGTCCGGCTGCGGAGGTAGCCCGAACTCGGTATGGCTGTCAGGCAAAGGCATTGAAGGCGCATCAGTCTCGGCAAGTAACCGGTCTGCAGGAATCTCGCTGAAAGGCGCTAACCGTTGTTCTTTGCCTGGGTTCAAGAAATATCCAGAGAAAGAAAAATAAGCGCCGAGCTCGGCGAACGGTTCGACCAACTCCAGCGGACCGCTATACGCATGCAAAAGAAAGCCTCGGGCTGGGAGGCGTTCTAAGCGCAGAACATCGAGCAACTGCTCCCAAGCTTGTAAACAATGAATTGTGATGGCGCGATGATTGCGTTGAGCGATCTGAAGGCTGCGCTGCAAGATCTCTATCTGAGCTGAGAGATCTGGATCGGGCATCCAAAGATCGAGTCCGACCTCGCCCACATGTGCCTTTGGATCCGCGATCAGCCATTGTTCCAGGCGCTTTTCCCAGCCGGCTTGTTTCTGCTTTAGATACCAAGGATGTAGCCCGTAACTCGGAGCTACGAACGCGTGCCGTCTAGCCAGGTCACTAATCCGGGCCCAATCTTGTTCTGTGATCCCGTTTACCATCATCCGGGCTACTCCGAGATCTTCACAAGCCGGAATTATCTGCTCCAGAAAGGGCTCCAAGCTTGTCGCCTGGAGATGATTGTGGGCATCGATGTAGCCGTGGCTCATAGTCATCGTACTCGTACTCGTCGTCGAAGCCATGGGACAGCTCCGTAGGAGCGAAATATCTATAGCTCACGGCATCAAAAAATGGCATTAGCTCCGTAGGAGTGACATCTAATTAGAACGTTGGCCAGCTGTAGATACGCGTTCTATAAATATGCCGCTCCTACGGAGCTCACCGCGTTTTTTGGGGTCGTGGCTATAAATACGCCGCTCCTACGAAGCTTCCACTTGCTACGAGGACGACTGTATGTGTTCCCCCTCACTCCCCAATAATCTTGACTAGCACCCGCTTCCGCCGTTTGCCGTCGAATTCGCCGTAGAAGATTTCTTCCCAAGGACCGAAATCGAGTTGGCCTTCTGTCACCGCAACGACGACTTCGCGCCCCATGATCGTTCGTTTGAGATGAGCGTCTGCGTTGTCTTCGGCGCCGTTGTGAGCGTATTGGTCGTACGGCTTTTCCGGAGCCAATTTTTCCAGCCACTCCTCAAAATCACTGTGTAGACCCGACTCATTGTCGTTGATAAAGACGCTCGCCGTAATATGCATCGCGTTTACCAGGACAAATCCTTCCTGGATGCCGCTTTCGCGGAGACATTGATTAATTTGCGGTGTAATCCGCAAAAATTCCCGCCGCCTTTTCGTCTCGAACCAAAGTTCTTTCCGGTAGCTTTTCATAGGTGGTGGCGGTAGGGCGAAAATCTCGGCGCGCCCTGGATGAAGCATTCAAAAGTAGGCTTATCCGCGCCGGATTTGAGCCGTTCCGTGGCGTGTTTTCGCCTAAGATCTATGTCGTGTCTACCGCCCTTTCGCACATTCGCTCCCCCTTGCCGATCCGCGTTGTTTTCTTAGCCAAGTTCGGCTTCGATCGCACTGATCCGAAAAGCCGACGCTATGCAATATCTGAGTTGGGTCACAGAACCGAGTATTTGGGCAAGTCTGGCGACACTCACTTGCCTGGAAATTGTTCTCGGCATCGACAATCTCGTTTTCATTACCATTGTAACCGGGAACCTGCCGGAGCGGGATCAACCGAAAGCCAGAGCCGCCGGGCTAATCCTGGCGTTGCTGACGCGAGTCCTGCTGTTGTTCTGTATCTCGTGGCTGACGACGCTGACTGCGCCTTGGTTTCACCTCTTTGGAAGAACTTGGTCTGCCAAGGATGTCGTGTTACTCAGCGCCGGGCTCTTTTTGATTGCTAAGGGTACACGCGACATCCATGAGCGCCTCGAAAACGTGGAACGACGAACCACTAAGGCAACTCACCGCCGAGTGTGGGGAGTCGCATTTCAGATCATGTTTCTCGATATTTTATTCTCGTTCGATTCGGTGGTTACAGCGGTCGGGATGGCTCAACAGTTGGCCGTAATGGTGGCGGCAATTGTTTTGGCGATGTTGCTGATGTTGGCGGCGTCCGGCGCCATAAGCAGGTTTGTCAACCAGCACCCCACGATCAAAATGCTGGCACTCGCCTTCCTAATCCTGATTGGCGTGCTCTTAGTTGCTGAAGGTCTCGGCCAACACGTGGATAAAGGATACATCTATTTTGCCATGGCATTCTCCACCCTGGTGGAAATGCTGAATCTGCGCGCAAGCAGGCGAACTGGAGGTGAGAAGTGAGACGTGAGAGGTAGTTCACGGTGCCGCGCGGCTATCCGCATTGGCATTCGATACATCACATAAGTCGCATAAGTCCCGTCGGTCCCGTCCGTGGCCTTTCCCCGACGGTCTCTTCTCACCGAGCACCCCACTTCTCACCTCTCACCAATCACGTCTCACTTCTCACAGGCGAGGCTCAGCCGAGCCTCAGCCGCTCATCCTTCTCTAGGATTTCCCTCAAACGAGCCCAGCCGGCATCATCCATCATGAGGAACAGATTGAGATAGATGGTCACCACTTGCGGAGAATGATGTTCGAGAACCAGATCGATTGCGCTTTGCAGCTTCTCCGTTTCTGGCTCGGGCGGCAATTGATCGACTACCCCTTTGCCATCATGCGTGATCTGGAGCGCATCGAGAAATTGGCAGATTAAAGGTTGTTGGGCGCCTAAAAGCCAGATCTGGAGAACCTGAGTCGCTAGGTCGTCAGCCGGTTTACGGGCGAGTGCCTGCTGCAGCCAGGTATGGCGTTCGGGTTTCGGCTTTCGCTCGATGAAGACCGGCCGCAGCTTTCTTTGATTCGCTAAATTCTGGATTACAGCGCGGTAGACCGGTTTTTCTTTTTCCTGCAGATAGACAAAAATCTCGTTGGCGAGTTGGGATGAACCGCGGCCAAAAATCTCATAGCTCGTCATAGGTGAAGGAATCGCTTAATGCTCGTCCTTATGACAAATGACAAATGACAAATGAAAAATGACAGATCGAGCGGGTGGGTGAGCCCATTTGTCATTTGTCATCTGTCATTTGTCATAAGACGAGCTTCGGGCGAGTTTACGGGATGAACGATTCCAGGCCAGCCATTCTCGATTTATCGCCGGCTGACCTCGAGTCTTGGCTCCAGGAGCGGCAGCAACCCAGTTACCGCGCAGACCAGATCTTCGAATGGATCTACCGCAAGCGGGTAACCGATTTTGCCCGGATGTTAAATCTGCCGGAAACATTGCGTGGTGAACTCGAAAGCAATTTCCGACTTTTTGGCTTACGAAAAGTCCGGCAGACCGGCTCCGAAGATTCGACGCGAAAATTTCTTTTCTCGCTCGTCGATGGGAATCTGATTGAGACGGTTCTTATTCCAGCTAGCCCGGATTTGTACGGTTCCGCAGCGGATCGGAAGACACTTTGTGTATCGACCCAGGTGGGTTGCGCTTACGGATGTAAGTTCTGTGCAAGCGGGTTAGACGGCTGGACTCGTAACCTTAGGTCAGGTGAAATCGTCGAACAGATTATACAGGTCGAATCTGAAACCGGTGAGAAGGTTAACAATATCGTATTCATGGGGATGGGGGAGCCGCTGGCGAATTTTGAGCAACTCCTGCGAGCGGTGAAGACTATAAATGCGGATTGGGGAATTGGGATAGGGGCTCGGCATATGACGGTCTCGACTAGCGGCTTAGCACCGCGGATTCGTGAACTCGCCGATCAGCCGCTCCAAATTCGTTTGGCGATCTCCTTGCACGGTGCTACCGACGAGATTCGCGGGCAGATCATGCCAGTGAACCGCAAATATCCGCTGGCGGAGTTGATGGACGCTTGTGCCTACTATTCCAGTCGGAAAAAGCAACGAATAACCTTTGAGTTTATACTAATTAACGGAATCAACGACGGTCTGGATCAAGCGGAGAAGCTGGCCCGGCTGGCGCGGCGGATTGA
>JAFAHI010000179.1 GCA_019237325.1 Verrucomicrobiota bacterium
AGTTCTTCGAGCAGTTCTGGCCGGAAGCGGTTGCGAGGGATTCGCAGATGCTCAAATTCGTAGGCCTCAACCAACCGCCCTGCACGGTCGTGTTCGAAGACCAAGCGGTATTTGCGCATAACCTCGGCTCGAGAGGTGTCCTTCGGATAGTCGAATCGATCCCTGATGACCTTGAAGACCACATCATAGGAAGGAAGGGTGAAAACGGTCATCACCATTCCCCGCTCTCCCTCAGCTTTCTCGAATTCATCTTCGGAAGTCTCAAGGTGGTGTAGGAAGTCACGATAGAATTCGGTCTTTCCGTGTTTATTGTAACCGATAGCGGTATAGAGCTCGGCTAAAGGTTTGCGTGGCATCAGCAATTTCAGAAACCGCACAAGATCATGAGGTAACGGAGCGTCGACCCGGAAATAGGAACGAGTGAAGCTAAAGAGGATCGCGATGTCGTCTTCGCCCAGAAGCACAGCGTCCAGCGTGATTCCGCCGTCACCGTGTAGCAAAGCGAATCCAATAGGCAGGCCGCGTTCATCATCGCGCCGAAACGCAGCCCCAACCAAGTAGGCGCTCCTGCCGCGAAAGAAGACGTTTTCCGCCATCTCAATCCGAGAGACCGGACAGCCCAATTCCATCTCTAAACGAGCGGCAGCAGCCGCGACCGCCGCAGGCAGGTTGGCATAATGTTCCGCGGGAAAACCCAGCTCAGTTAGGACGGCGTTCAGTAAGACAGGGAGTGCGGTTCCCTGATAAACGCCTCGCACCCTGCCGGAAGGCTCGGCTGGTGGAGCGTCAAAGTCGCTGTCAACGAACTCGATCTGCTGATTGACGCCGACCGTGGTGAACAGACGGCGCGTCAGAGAGTTGAAAAAGCTCTCCGCGATTTCCCACTGATCACAAAACGTGATCAACGATGAGTAAACCGCCTTAGTCGCAGCCCAGATAGGTTTTTCCTCGAGACGATTACCCATCAGTCGGAGAATCGCTGCGACTAGCTCATCGAGCACCTGGCCATACAGTCCGAGTCGTTCTGCCGCATCTGAGTAGGCCCCAGGCCAGTCCCGGTGCAAGAATCGATCCCTGGCTCGCCGGGTGATAATGTGGAACTCGGCTTGATAGTTCAGAAAAGCCCCATAAACCGCGTTCGCGCAGAGCGCCGCCAACCGGCTGTCAGTTAGCTTTCCGGCGGGAGGGCGCGCGTCCTCGCGCGCCGTAGCGCCGACAATGGTCAAAGCGCCGGACTCCGAAAGCGGATCGCGAGGATCCGCCGTCGCCACGCTCAGACGTATTCCGTCACGTTCGAGAGGGCTATGGCGGACAGGCAGCGATCCCTCCCCGTCTTGGAGCCGCCGTTTCATCTCAATGAAATTGTTCCGCCTCAGTAGACCCGTGTAATGCAGTGGTCGACGATTCTCCTTCAGAGATCACCTGGCTAACCTCATCAAAATAGCCTGTACCAACCTCACGTTGATGCCGGGTCGCGGTGTATCCAAGCGCTTCTGCAGCAAACTCGGTTTCCTGTAACTCGGCGTAAGCAGGCATACCGCGCTCTTGGTAACTTCGAGCCAGTTTGAACATGCTGAAATTGATCGCGTGAAACCCGGCCAGGGTGACAAATTGGAACTTATATCCCATCGCACCGAGCTCGCGTTGGAACCGCGCGATGGTCGCATCGTCAAGTTTCCGTTTCCAGTTGAATGAAGGCGAGCAGTTATAAGCTAACAGTTTGCCCGGATAATGTTGGTGCACTCTTTCGGCAAACTCCTTCGCCTCAGACAAGTTCGGCTCGCTGGTTTCACACCAGAGCAAGTCCGCATAAGGAGCATAAGAGATGGCGCGGGCAATTGCCTGCTCCTGTCCGGCACGCACCCGATAGAATCCCTCTGTAGTTCGTTCACCAGTTAGGAACGGTTTGTCTCGCTCATCTACGTCGCTAGTTACAAGATTAGCCGCCTTGGCGTCGGTCCTGGCCACTAGAACGGTGGGTACATCGCAGACATCCGCAGCCAGCCTGGCCGCAACC